>CAZVXG010000010.1:0-2944 GCA_964631635.1 uncultured bacterium
ATTTGGAGCGAACCGATCTCGCAAAGGAAAAAAGCGGCGTTTGGACGGGCGGCTACGCGCTCCATCCAGTCACCAAAGCCAAAATCCCCATCTGGATCGCCGATTACGTCCTCATGGGTTATGGCACGGGAGCCGTCATGGGCGTTCCCGCACATGACGAGCGCGATTTCGAATTCGCCGTTCGCTATCGACTCCCCATTCTTCCCGTCATCGATCCCGGTCCTCAAGAAGAAGTGCGCGATGCGGTGCTGGAAGGAAAGATGTGGTGGGAAAATGATGGCGCAATCATCCATAGCGCCCATGGCGAGCTTTCCTTAAACGGACTGACAAAAGCTCCAGCCAAAGAGCGGATGATCGATTGGCTCGAGCAGAATAGCAAAGGGACTCGGACCGTCCACTATAAGCTCCGCGATTGGCTTTTTTCCCGCCAGCGCTATTGGGGCGAACCCATCCCCATCCTCCATTTCGCCGACGGCTCGATGCGCGCTCTGGAACTCGATGAATTACCGCTCGTCCCTCCGCCGCTGGACGATTTCAAACCAGCGGGATCAGGACAAAGCCCGCTTGCCAAGGTGAGCGACTGGGTCGAAGTGACCGATCCGAAAACCGGCAAGAAGGCCAAGCGCGAAACCAATACCATGCCTCAATGGGCTGGGTCTTGCTGGTATTACCTTCGCTTTTGCGATCCGCGCAACGACAAGGAAGCTTGGAGCCGCGAAGCGGAACAGTATTGGATGCCGGTCGATCTCTACGTAGGCGGCATCGAGCACGCCGTCCTCCATCTGCTCTACGCCCGTTTCTGGCACAAGGTTCTCTATGACATCGGACTGGTCCATACTTCCGAGCCCTTCATGACGCTCCGCAATCAAGGTCTCGTCACGGCCAGATCCTACAAAATGCAGCAGGGTGGCTACCTCCATCCCGATGACGCCGTTGAAAAAGAAGGCCGGTTTTTCTCTCCCAAGACCGGAGAAGAGTTGATCGTGCAGACAGAAAAGATGTCCAAATCGAAATTCAATGGCGTTTCTCCCGATGAGATCATCGAAGAATTCGGAGCCGACGCCCTTCGCCTCTACGAAATGTTCATGGGCCCTTTCGATAAAGAAAAAGTCTGGAATACCGATGCCGTCAGCGGAGCCAAACGATTCTTGAACCGCTTTTACGAACTCGTATTCTCCGACAAAGTCGTTGAGGAAGAACATCCGGAAGCGCGCCGGCTCGCAGAGCGGCTCGTCCATCAGGTCACTGAGGATATCGACCTGCTCCAGTTCAATACCGCGATTGCCAAGATGATGGAATTTCTCAATGCGTTTATCCCTCTCTCCTCCTATCCGAAAAGCTGCCTGAAGCGCGCTGTCCAGATGCTCTATCCGTTTGCGCCCCATCTCGCCGAAGAACTGTGGGAAAAGCTCGGAGAAAAGCAACCACTCGCCATTGCCCCCATTCCAGCCGTCGATCCCAAGTATCTCGTGGATGAAACCGCCACCTATGTCGTCCAAATCAATGGCAAACTGCGCGGCCGTTTCGAGCTTCCCAGAAATAAAACGGAAGAGGAGCTGATGGCCCTGGTTCGCCAGAAACCGGAAGTCGAGAAGCACCTCGCCGGAACAGTAGTAAAAACCGTTTTCGTACCCAACAAACTCCTCAATATCGTCACTAAATTGTGATCTTTTACGATCTTCTTTTGCTTCTCGCCCTTCCCTTTATCAAGAAAAAGCGACATCATTACCAGCGCCTTTTTGCCCCAATCCCCGACCGCCAAGGCAAAGAGGTCATCTGGATCCACGCCGTTTCGGTCGGCGAAGCCAGGGCAGCCCAATCCCTCTTTCGCGCGCTTCGCGCCGCGCACCCGCAAACCTTTTTCCTCATCACCTCCACCACAGCCGCCGGACTAGCTGAAGCCCGCCGCTGTCTCTCAGAGGCCAGCGCCTTTGCCTATCTCCCCATCGATTTCAGTTGGATCGTCCGCCGGTGGGCAGAAAAGCTCCGCCCCAAGCTCTTTCTCCTGATTGAAGGCGACATTTGGCCCAATCTCCTTTCCGCGATCAAAAATGTCGGCGGCGCAACGGCCCTTGTCAGCGGCAAGCTCTCGGAGCGCTCCGCCAGCCGTTTTGCAATGTTTCCCTATTTTTCAAGGAAGCTCTTTGCCCGATTAGACCTCCTCTGTATCCAGAACGAAGAGCATCGCCTCCGATTTCTTCCCCTGGTAGATCCCTTCTGTTTACATCTAACCGGCAACCTCAAATTCGACCATCGACCGGAACCCGTCGATGCCGCTTTGTGGCGCAGCCGCCTTTCCCTTCCCGATCCTGCGATCACCCTTTCCTGTACCCACGCTCCTGAAGAAGATGATCTCCTCGATCTTCTTCCCCTCGATCAGATTTTTCTCTTCCTTGTTCCCCGCCATCCCGAGCGATTCGAAGCTGTCGCCGCCATTCTCCGAAAGAAATCGATTCCCTTCTTTCGTTGGAGCTGTCTTGAAGAGAGAAGGGGAGGGGAGCGGGTGCTCCTTGTCGACGCCATGGGGCAGCTCCCAATCTGTTATACCCTCTCGCGGCTGGCTATCGTGGCAGGCAGCTTTACTCCTGAAATCGGAGGCCATAACGTCCTCGAGCCCTGCCTCTATGGCATTCCTGTCTTGTTCGGCCCCTACACATTTTCTCAAAAAGAATTGGCCGCGCGGGTCCTGGAGGCCAGAGCTGGGAGGCAAGTCTCCTCGGCGGAGATTTCCCTTGCCATCAAGCAATTTTTAAACACTCCGGCGATCGAAGAATCGGCCCGTTTTGCCGTCCGTTCTTTGGTCGAATCGGGCAGGGGGGCGGCAGCTAAAACGCTCCAACTGCTGGAGACGATTTGTCCAACCCAACGATAAAAAAGTTTGAAGATAAATCACTTGTCAGTGTAGATTTGTAGTTTCTCAAATATCGCGGGGTGGAGCAGTGGT
>CAZVXG010000010.1:2954-12763 GCA_964631635.1 uncultured bacterium
TAATTGCAAATCGCAAAACGAGTCGGGGCTTCGCCCCAGACCCCCACTTACGCATCTATTGGCGGTATAGCTCAGCGGTTAGAGCAGCGGAATCATAATCCGCGGGTCGCTGGTTCAAATCCGGCTACCGTCAACCTTGTTGACGGTAGAGCGACACACCTGGGTGTGTCGCGTCCGGATCTGGGATGTCATTTTTTTCTCTTACCGCAGAGGATTGCGATCCCGGCGCCGACGATGACGAGAACAATCCCTGTGATTTGTAGTTTATTGGCACGCGACTCATATTCGTCTGCTTGCTGCTGTCCCATGTTGACTCTCTGCTGTCCTGACTTCGTGAGTGTACCGCCTACATCTTTCGTTTGAGGCATGATGGAGAATAATTTGTTCGTTTGATCGATTTGACTCTGTCCTGCTGCGATTTGCCCGCGCCCCTGGGCAACTTGACTATGAATATAAAATGAGACGCCGATCAGGACCAGGCCGCAAAGACAGACCACAATTCCTAGAATTCTTGTGAAACTCACGTTATACCTCGGGTTAAAAGCTATTTTTCTTTCTTTGTCAGATTAGGCTAAAATTGTAAAGCAGTTTTGAGGATGTCTACAAAGTCTGAGTCCAATATCTTTTGGTCCTCTTAGAGGCGTAGGCCAGGAGGGGGCCAAAGGGGATCTTCGCAAGGGCCGAAGCCGCACTGCGCGAACGTGGTCAAGATATTCGCCACTGTGATGAGGAAGAGAACAAGAGAGGCAAATTTTTCAAACCAATTCATCCGGTCGGGAGGCTGGTTCTGATTCGGATAAAGAAACCAAAGAATCCCAATGGCAAAGCTAGAGACATTGAAAGCGATGTATGCCCAAGTATAGAGTTCGAGACCGAAAACAGGAAGGCCAAATCGCGGAAATCCGGGACAAATATGCAGGGCGATTTGCCGCAGCGAAATGATTCGCCCTAAAATCACGAAGAGCCATGCGATCACATAATAAAAAGTATGGATGCCGAATCGCAAATTCAAAAAAAGAGCGCAACCTATCCCAACCATTGCCAAACGCTGCAATAGGCACAAAGGACACGGTATCTCCTGGTGGTAATATTGCTGAAAATAGGCTCCTGCAAGAATCCCCATCAACACGAGGATCATCAATGCGTTCATCGACCTGGCAAAAAGATTTTTCCTCATAGCAGGATTTTCAACTTACTGGTTGCATGATGGAGCAGCATCAAGATGCAAAATAGGAGAGTGATCAAGGTAAGTCCGATCGCTATGCGTCGTTTCCCAAATGCAGCGCACCCGATCTGGATGCAAAAGAGAAGAAACAAACCTGCCATCTAGACTGCCCCCTTTTTCTTTCTATATATCGAAATAGATTTGTGAACAACCCAGGCCTTAAGGCCTGGGGTTGGGTCGAGCTTCGCTACTTTGCCCAACATTCGGTTTTGCTTCATAGAGAAAACTAGGATCGGCGAATGAGCATTTCGTTCGGGTAGTTGTTGGGTTCCTGCAGGATCTCGGCAATTGCATCCACCCAGTAAGGCTCGCAATTGAGCGCGGGGCAGCGATAGGCGTTGAGTCCTTTCTTTTGAATGAGAGGAAGATAGAGTTTTTCCACTTCAAACAAGGTCTTGATATGATCAGAGGTAAAGGTAATTGGAATGAAAATCACAAATTTACGCCCTTGATGCCAGGTTAAGATCTGCTCGCACGTTGTATCCGTCGCAGGCTTAAGCCATTCTCCTGGCCCGAATTTGGATTGATAGCAAAGACGACCGATCGCATTGGGAAATGCATTGAGGCAGGCATGGTAAGACAATCGGCATTCTGATTCATAGGGATCTCCTGTCTCGACAAATGAAACAGGAACGCCATGCGCAGAAAATAGGAGAACAGAGTCTTTGTCTTCGAGACAGCGGCTCTGCAGAAAATCGGCGATCCGTTTTTTGTAAGCGGCCACGAAAGAAGGATGAGCGGCATACGATTTGATCCAACGGAGCTTATTGAGGGATCGGCTCGATAGGCGGCGTCCGAAAAAGCGGGCGATACTGCCGGTAGTCGCATAGCAAAACTGGGGGAACAGGGGAAAGACGCGGATTTCATCTGCTTGGGCCTCTTCGATTTTTTGCAGTGTTGCAGCGTGGGTTTCAGGCAGATAACGATGAAAAGAGAAAACGGGTTCCTGTAGCCGTTCGGAAAGAGCCGAACAGAGCGATTCGGTATCGAAATAGATGGGCGAGCGGCCGCCGATTCGTTCATAATCAGGGGCGATCTCAAGCGCTCTTTTGCGGGCGATGCGGCCAAATATCCAGTTGTGAATCAGGCTGGGAAACCGGGTCCGGATCACATCGCGATCGGAGAGGAGTTCTGTCAGGAACGGGGCGATCTCACTCAAACTTCTGGGACCGCCGAAATTGACAAGTAGGTTGGCAATCATTACAGTTTTCAAAAAACAAGTATAGCTTCCATGCCCATTCCGGTCTTTAAAGAAATCCGTATCGAAAATACAAACGCATGCGGCTACAAATGCGTCATGTGTCCGAGAGAAAAACAGACACGGAAAATCGGGTATATGCCCATCGGCGATTTGAGCTTCGTTCTGGATCGGATCGGCCCGTTCGAAGGGAACTTTCATTTGCACGGATTTGGAGAGCCTCTTTTGGATCGCTCTTTGTGCAAAAAAATTAGACTTTTGCATGAAAAGTATCCGACCTCTCAATCCGTCATCTTCTCTACGCTGGGAGTCAAGATGGATGAGGAATATTTACGGCAGCTGGCTGTTTCTGGGCTGGGCTGTATCTGTGTGAGCCTTTATGGATTTACAGCTGAAGGATATGCGAAGGTTCACGGATTCAATGGATTTGAACTCGTGCGGCGCAACCTGCTGACTTTAAGCCGGTCGCTGAAAGAAAAAGCTTCGCCGTTGAAAATCCGCGTCAAGGTTCCGTCTCCTCGTGTGGCCTCCTCTTTGACCCTGATCGATCAATCGGAAGGCGTTGCGTTTGTCAAATGGATCGAAGCATTGGGTTTGGAAGCAATCGTGTGGCCCGATCTCCATAATTACGGAGATGGGCGCAATTACAACGTTCCCGATCAGGAGCGCCCTTGTCCTGTGATCCAGGGGATGAGAAAGAATATTTTGAATATCACCTGGGATCTCAATGTCATTCCCTGCTGCTACGACTTCAATGCCACGATCCGGTTCGGCAACTTGCGGCATCAGACCCTGGAAGAAATTTTTTCAAGCTCCGAATACCTCCGATTCCTCCTCGCCCATCATTCGGGGGACCTATCGGCCCACCCCGTCTGCCAGAACTGCGAAAAACTCGATTATTCATTTAATTAATTCTTAATTTCTGTTATAAATAATCGCAATTTATGACAAGAGAATATAAATATTACGGCATCCACGCTTGTTCGATGTTGGCCGAACGGAGGCCCGAGGCGATCATCCGAGTCTATCTCGACGAATCGAATCTCAAGGCATTTGGACCGCTTTTGAAATGGTGTGCGAGTCAACGGATCGCCTACCGCATCATCCCGGCCGCTGAACTCGATAAAGTGAGCGATTCGGTGCATCATGAAGGGATTTGCATTCTGGCAAGAGAATTGCCGGTTCTTTCCGAAAAGGAATTCCTCGCCTCTCTCAATGCACTTCCATCCGCTGCCTGTCTGCTCTATCTCGATGGAGTGGAAAATCCCCATAACCTGGGATCGATCCTCCGCACGGCGGCCCATTTCGGAATCCCTTATATCTTGGGAGAAAATCTCCCTCCGCTCTCTTCATCCTGCTGCCGGATCGCCAAAGGAGGGGCCGAAGTCGTCCGCCTCGTCGCTGTGTGCAAAACTTTCGAGCTGCTGCTTTTGCTGCGCAAGAAGGGGTTCTCGCTCATCGCTACTTCTGCGCATAAAGGAGAATCTCTCCATACATTTTCATTCCCGCCCCGCACGTTGCTCGCTATCGGTTCCGAATCGAAAGGAGTGAAGCCGGCGGTTCTCAAAGCCGCAGCGAGCTCGGTTCGGATCCCGGGAACGGGGATGATGGAGAGCTTGAATGTCTCTGTCGCTGCCGGCCTGTGCATCGGCGCCTTCTACCGGCAGCACGGGATACTATGACGCTGGTCGGCTATCTCGCCCCCGTCGGTTATGAAGAGGCGCTTAAGAGCGAACTCAAGGAGGTCGCATTTCGCCATGGACGTCTCTTTTTTGCAAGAGGGCCTAAGCAAAAAGTCCATTGGGTCCAGAATATTTGGCATAATCCTCAGACATTTTCTTTCCGTTCCGTGTCTGAGGGAGCGACGTTTTTGCGCTCCCTTGGCTCACTCTGGTCCTATTACCCCGTCGATTTTTTACGTCGAGCGGCGCTCATCGCTTCCAGGCTCCCATTCTTTTCGCCCAAACCGATTCGGTTTCCAAGCCTGCCCCCAACGGTTCCTCTCGGATCGTGGACGCTCCTGGATCCTAATACGCTCGTCGCATCTCCCCATTGTTCCTCTTCTTTTTCCAATGGGGAGCTCAATTTTGTCGAAACAGACGCGCCTCCTTCGCGGGCCTATCTGAAACTATGGGAATTTTTTACCCGCTTCGGCGTGTTGCCGCGAGCAGGGGAGCGGTGTTTGGAAATTGGAGCCTCTCCAGGGAGCTGGACCTGGGTGCTGCAGCAGATGGGAGCTGAGGTTGCGGCGATCGACCGCGCTCCGCTTGCCCCTGCGGTTGCGGCGCTTAAGCGCGTTACATTCCTGAAAAAAGACGCATTTTCCTTGCGCCCGGAAGATTTCCCCGATGTCGATTGGGTCTTCAGCGACGTGGTTTGCTATCCGAAAAAATTGCTCGATTGGCTCTATCTCTGGTTGGAAAGAGACGTATCCCTCGTCTGCACCTTGAAATTCCAGGGAGAAAATAATGGAGATGCGATCCTTGAGGAATTTGAAAAGATCGAGGGGAGCGGGCTGATCCATCTCTTTCACAATAAACATGAATTGACCTGGCATCGGCTAAAATAAATTAATAATTATGTGGTTTTTTCCCTTACCCCTTTGGTGGATGAACCTTCTCAATTAACTGTTCATTTAATGTGACAAAGTTTAAACTCTACATTAAAGTATAGGTAATTAATGAAAGAAACTTATTCAGTTTGTAATTATTCTTTAAATCCATTTTCAACATTCCAATTATTCCCTGAAGCTGCAAAAAACATCCCAACAGGTGAAGCGGCTTCGCTCCAATGCTCTTCAGCGCGCCCTTCATCTAGAAGCTCTTTCCGCAAATTCCTTGCGGAATCGATGCTTCTCGAACGCTCTCTTAGCATCGCCTCCATTTCACAAAACACGATCGAACGGCGCGCCGCCATAGACGTCGGCTCAGGATCGACCAAAGTTTGTATCGCAGACGTCGATTTAGCGACCAACCAGATTGTTCGAGTTCTCTATGAAGGATCTTTCCCTGTTCCTTACCAAACCTATCTAGCAAGCGATCCCGACGGCCTCTTCAACCTGGAAATTCAAGAAAAGGGGCTCTCTGCATTCGCAACAATCCAAAAACTTCTCGAAGAACATCAGGTGGCGGATGTCGCGGCAGTGGCCACTGAAGCATTCCGGAAATCGCGTAACGGGGAAAACTTCGCGCGTATCGTCGCAGAAAAAACCGGCATCCCGCTCAAAGTCATTTCTCAAAAAGACGAAGGAGCGATCGCCTTCTATAGCGCAATTTCCGTTTCCGGCTCCGACCCCGAAAATCTTCTTATTTGGGACATCGGCACCGGCAGCTTCCAAATCATCGCAGACCGTCCTGGAGAAACAGAGCACGAGTTAGTCGTCTATATGCAGTCGATGGGGTCGGTTCCTTTCAAAAATTACATAATCCAACACATCCAGGGAAAAGATCCTGCCCTTGTTCAATCTCCCAATCCGATGACTGAACAGGATTGGAAAGACGCGGACGCCCTCGCGCGGAAAATGGGCAGGGATGCGCTGCCCTACATCAAAGAAAAAGTGAAAATTGTCGAGGGGATCGTCGTTGGTATCGGTCGGCTTTTTGGAAATAGCGTGAAGCCGATCGGCCGTGATGGAAAAATCACGCGGGAAGATCTTCGCGCCTTCATTAGAGAATCGCTGAATAAAACCGACGATGAACTCGGCGATCCTTTCGCAAATGTCAACGTCTCTAATGCGATCCTGGTTCTGGGCGTGATGAAAGCTCTCCATATCCACGAAATCGACATCGTGGAAACGACCTCGACCAAAGGGCTCATTTGCTACAAGCCCTATTGGACACACCCGGCCATTGCCTGACCGGGTAGGACTTGATCAACTCTAAGAACCGGTTGCAAAACTCCAATTCCGGCCCAAATCCGCGCTTTTGTCTTCGGATTCGGTCCCGCCGCAAATTGCCTATGGCCAATCGGATATGTCAATTTGCAGCGAGCGCGAACCGATACCAAAATCATCGAATTTGTGCAAGGAAGCGAGTTTGCAACTGGTTCTAAGCTGCCTCGTCGAGATCAACTACGACCTCAGGCTGGCCGGGCACTTGCGTGCAGATTGTGATGTGAAAATCGTGTCCCTTCAGCTTTGAAGAAAGGCCGTAGCGCTCCCGCAACTGTTCCAACTCGGGTGCGCAGACTGCAAGCAGCCACAATTTTTTCATCTTGTTGTCTTTATTGAGCTTTATCGTGCGCAGTTCGATGATGGAAAAAGAAAACTCCTGTCCAAGTTCTTTAATTTCCCATATCTCATTTTCGATCTGTTCATTTTCATACATGACGCTGATGTGCGCGCCGACTCCCTTCTTGCTTGTGAAATGCTTCGGCGGCACGAGTTTTCCCGGAGCATCGATCAGAGGGAGAATTTGAGCTATGAAATTTTTTGAGACTTCGAGATACAAGTATCCGTTGTCTTTTTGCTTCAAGACTCCCTTATGTTCGAATTGCACTGCTTTTTCGATGACTCTGGACTGGTCTTCGACTTGGTAATCGACGGCAGCAGAAACTGAAAACACTGCAAGCATTGCAGCGATAAAGAACTTTTGGAACCACATATTGTACTCCTTATTAGCCGTAATAATATACGGTTCCTCAAGAAGGATAATGCATAGAGAAGAAAAAATCAACAAGTGTTACGTGGATGGGAGGTCGTGCTCTAAGACGACGGCCTCATGAGCTGCTACCCAGCGATATTCCCGATGTTCGTCATTGCTCCCGCGCCAAAATCGCGATTCAATCTGCAGCAGGGACAGTCGCTACCAGGACATTTTTGGGGTATTCCCCGCCGTTTCCGCCTGGTTCAAAACTGATTTGATAAGCAGGATTGATCTCTAAGACTTTTGCGCTAATTTGCTCGATGGTTAGATAATCGAAAAGGACGGTATTGCAGCAATGCATATCGTCGATCATGATGGTATGGGTTTTTATTTTATGAAGTTTGATTTGATCGAGTTCTGCAAGGAGCGGGGTATTTTTCCCGTCGATTGGATTATTCCATCCATTATGCGCATCCAGCCAAAAAGTAATCTGGCCATCTATATTCTTAATGACTTCATACAGTTGTTTTCCTGAATCCTTATGCCAAACATAGACATTTGGATGTTCCGAAAATTTTTCTCGGGCTTGAGTTACCCATCCTAAATCAAATTCCACAGAATGGATTTCAGGGAATCCATCCCTCAGCGCTTGCCAGATGCCATCTCCATATAGAGTGCCTGTTTCAACGAAATGGGGATTTAAGTGAGCTTTAAATCCTTGCGGGCCAATGTTCGCCCAGCCGAAGGAAGATCCCAGGAAAAGGATGGCTAAAGATGTGATCAATCTCATAGGACACCTCGAGTGTTTTCGATCGGTAAAGTTTATGGCGGAATCCAGTATACTTTTTTTTTCAATCAAAAACAAGGGGCACTCATTATGAAATCTATTCTCTTCTCGATTCTTTTAAGCCTGGTCATTCCTGGTTTTGCGGAGATCAAATTTACTCATCGCACCAATGATTATTGTACTCATCAACCGGTTCTCTATGAGATCGCTATGAAGACAACAGGCGCCATCATTGAATTTGGTTGCGGAATTGGAAGCACCGATTTGTTACATGAGATCTGCAAACAAACCGGTAGGATCTTAATTACTGTTGAGGATGATCTGGTTTGGATGCAAAAATTTACTGATAAATATCGAGGCGATGGCTACTCAGAGGATAATTCAGGTTGGCATAAATTTTTTTATATTCCAGGCAAATACGATCATGAAAATCCAAAACATTGGATTGATTTTATGGATAGCTGCGAGTTGCTACAAACAATGGATTTTGATCTTTGTTTCATTGATCAGGATCCTTGGCTGGCTCGCTATGAAACGATTAAACGATTCAAAGATAGAGCAAAATATATTATTTTACACGATTGTGATTACTTTGCAAATAACAGGATTTTTGGAAAAGTCGTGAGCCCAACAAGAGGCGAAAACCAATTAGATTTTGGAGATGTTTTTCGCAATTTCAAAGTGTACTACCCACTTCAACCATGGCCATATGATACCGGTCCACCAACACTGCTCGGAAGCAATTTCGAGGAGGACCTTCCCACGATTAATTATGCAGATTATTGATTGAAAGGATGGCTAAAGATGTGATCAATCTCATAGGACACCTCGAGTGTTTTCGATCGGTAAAGTTTATGGCGGAATCCAGTATACTTTTTTTTCAATCAAAAACAACGGGCACTCATTTTTCTCAGGCCGGCTTCTAAGTAAGGATACTTGAAAAAAAATTGCACGAATCCTATGTTCACGATTGAAGTTCTCACAAAAGGGATTCAACCATATGAAGTCTGTGTTCTTCTCGATTCTTTTAAGCCTGGTTATCCCTGCTTTTGCGGAGATCAAATTTACTCATCGCACCGATCATTTTTGTACTCATCAACCGGTTCTCTATGAGATCGCCATGAGGACAACGGGTGCCATCATTGAATTTGGTTGCGGAAATGGAAGCACCGATTTGTTACATGAGATCTGCAAACAAACCGGTAGGATCTTAATTACTGTTGAGGATGATCTGGTTTGGATGCAAAAATTTACTGATAAATATCGAGGCGATGGCTACTCAGAGGATAATTCAGGTTGGCATAAATTTTTTTATATTCCAGGCAAATACGATCATGAAAATCCAAAACATTGGATTGATTTTATGGATAGCTGCGAGTTGCTACAAACAATGGATTTTGATCTTTGTTTCATTGATCAGAATCCTTTGCTGGCTCGCTATGAAACAATTAAACGATTCAAAGATAGAGCAAAATATATTATTTTACACGATTGTGATCACTTTGCATATCACGGGATTTTTGGAAAAGTCGTGAACTCAACAAGAAGCAAAAACCAATTAGATTTTGGAGATGTTTTTCGCAATTTCAAAGTTTATTACTCACTTTATGGCGGTCCACCCACACTGCTCGGAAGCAATTTCGAAGAGGACCTTCCCACGATTAATTATGCAGATTATTGATTGATCTGACCAGCCCATTGGGTGCTGTAAGCGCAATAGTGCCTGTACATCTCTTGCCAGCAAGCTACAAGCGGCAGCGATTCCATCTCATGAGCTGCTACCCAGCGATATTCCCGATGTTCGTCATTGAGTTGCACCTTCGGCTCGGCGGCAAGGAGAACCTTGAATAGATGGGTGGTGTAGTCGATTCCAGGCTTCCGTACATGGAGGCAGCCGCAAAATTGCGCTTGGCTTGGATCGATCGAAATCCCCGTCTCTTCGCGCAATTCGCGCCTCGCCCCCTCGAGAGGAGTTTCGCCAGGCTCGATTTTCCCTCCCGGGACGCCCCAGCGGCC
>CAZVXG010000011.1:0-12421 GCA_964631635.1 uncultured bacterium
ACGGCTTCTGGCTATCATCCAAGACCAGCAATTCCCGGTTCTCATACGATTGCCATGCAAAAGCCCGGTAGATGCTCTCATGTCTATCATCTCTATCGTAAGTAGGACAAATGACGCTGACTTTCGGGAGCTTCTTTCGGGAAAGCGCAGAAGAGTCGCCGCACCAACCTTGAGAGTGGGAAAAAACCAAAATAAGACATGAAATTAAATATCGCATTCCAAAATGTTAGTAAAAATCTCAATTTTCGGTAAATTATTTTTTTCCGATGATTTCTAGACTCTCTGGCAGAGCTGTTTTTTTTGGGTGAACGGAGCTCAAAAAGAAAAGTTCCCGCCCTGGACTCGGATCTTCTGAGAGGGGAGATCGAAAGAAGGAAAAGGGGTCGTGATGAAGACTTGCTGCAGCTTTGCGAGCTTTTCATGAAAATGGGCTTGCCGCGTTCCGTCGAGAGGGAGGCCCAAATCGTCGATCACCATGAGCGGCGAGGCCGTACAATGGGAAAAGAGGCGATCCCATTCGGCAAGCCGAAGCGACGCGATGGCGGTTTTCTTTTGTCCTTCGCTGGCAAAAAGTCTGGCCTCCTTTCCGCCGACCCAAAATGAGAGTTCATCGCGATGGGGACCCACGAGGGTGAAGCCGAGATCCTGCTCCCGGAAGCGGTTCTTTTCTAATTGCCGTGGATAGTTTTCAGAACAGGAAGGGAAATAGCGCAGCTCGTGCAATTCAGACCCGGCGGAGAGGGCGCCGCTATGTGCGGAAAGCGGGGATTTGAGTTCCCCGATCAGATTCTGGCGCTTTCCATGCAGATAGGCAGCTGAGTGGGCCATCTCAGCTTCCCAACATTCGATCGGGTCGTTGTTTCTGGAGCGGAGGAGGCAGTTGCGCTGTTTCATGGCGCGCCAAAAACGGGTGAGATGATGGACGTAGAGGGGATCGCTTTGCGCGAGATGGAGATTGAGAAAGCGGCGCCGGAGCGCAGGCGCGCCGTCGATGAGATCGGAGTCGCCTGGCGCGTAGAGGACGAGGGGGAGCGAGCCGAGCAGCGGATTGAAAGAGGCGTGGGTGGTGGCATTGAGCTGGAGACGTTTATTTTGGCCGTCGAAAGAGAGTTTGATCGATTGCGCGATTTGATTCTGGACGATTTCAGCTTCGAGATAGAAAAGCGGCTGCCCTTCGCGGATCAATTCGGAGAGATGCCCTGTTCGAAAGGAACAGCCGGTCGAAAGGAGATAGATCGCCTCTAAAAGGTTTGTTTTTCCCTGCGCGTTGTCGCCCCAGATGAGGTTGAGGCGGGGGGCGAAGCGGATTTCGGCTTCCGCATAGTTGCGAAAGTTGCGCAGATACAGATGCTTAAGATAGCTCATACCATTGATCAAAATGAAACTTCAAAAACTGCGGACGGCACCTTATTTTTGATCAATGGTATCACAGCGCAGTTGTGGCTGCAGGGGCTGCGGGTGCAGGCATTTCATTGAGGCGCATCGGCATGATGACGAAGAGAGCCGCTCCCGTATCGGTGATGACTCCGGGATTATGGGCATCGTTGAGGCCAAAGCGGACAGTTTCATCCTTGCTGTGCCGGAGGATATCGAGGAAAAAGAAAGGGTTGAAGGCAATGTCGAGTTTAGGTCCTGCATAATCGACCGGCATGCTGACTCTCCCTTCTCCGATCTCATTGCTCATAGCGGAAAGATGGAGCTGTCCCGTCTCAAAGCTAAAGCGGACTGAATTGCTCGTATCGGAGGTAAACAGAGAAATTTGCCGCAGGAGCGCCATCAGTTCTTCGCGATGGATCGAAAAACTATGGGCGACTTTTGCCGGGATGACCCGATCGACGTCAGGGTATTGGCCGGCCAGCAATTTGGCGATGAGCGTGAGCGAGCCAGCTTCGATGGAGATCTTATCGTAGGCCAAAACGAGTGTTGCGCTTTCGTCGGTGTCGTCGAGGATCTTGATCATCTCCTCGACCGCCTTGAGAGGAAGGACGTAAGAGCCTTGCAAAGAGGGATCGACAGCGATAGAAGTGGAGATCTTGGAGAGGCGCTTGCCATCGGTTCCGATGAAGGTCGCCTTTTGCTGCGCAATCTGGAGCTGCACACCATTCAGCGTGAAACGGCTGTCTTCACGAGCCGCGGCAAAGGCCGTTTTGGAGAGCATCTCCCTCAGTATCGCTTTGGACAAAGAGATCTCGGGCGATCCAGACAAATCGGGGAGGTGGGGGAATTCGCTCTTATTCATTCCGTTGATCTTGAAGACGGAAGTGCCTGTGGTGATTTCAGCGGCTTCATGAGTCTGGGCGCTGATTTTGACTTGAGGAGCGGTCAATTCGCGGATGAGCTGGAAAAAGCGGCGGGCTGGCAGGGCGATCGCCCCTTCTTCGATCACTTTCGCATCGACATAGCAGCGCATGCTGACGGTGAGGTCGGTTGCGCTGACGACGAGCTGGTCGTCGATCGCCTCGAGAAGTACGTTGGCGAGAATAGGCGACGCCGGTTTTGACGAGACGATGTTGAGGATCTTGCCGATGATGTTGACAAGATCGATTTTTGCAATGACCGCTTTCATCCGATTCCTCCGGAAACTGTAGTTAGGGGTGTGACAAACGTTCGAAACGAATGTCCGTCATAGCATTTTTGTAGTTCATGTTCACTAAAAATAGAATATCTTCGTCGGTAGTGTCAAGCAACTTATATCATTTGAGCCAGCCCGCGAAACTCGCTTTCTTGTAAAAATTCGATGATTTTAGCGCAGGGTTACGCTCGGCGTAAATTGATATATCCGATTGGCCATAGGCAATTTGCGACGGGACCGAATCCGAAAGCAAAAGCGCGGATTTGGGCTGAAATAGAGTTTGGCAACTGGCTCAAAAATGGTATTAGGGAGTGTACCGTAAAGATTGCTTCGTCGCTTTTTGGTACACTCCCTATTCTTCGTCGCCGCGCTGGATCGCCCGCTTTATGTCTCTCTCCTTGAGGGCGGCCCGCTTGTCGTGCGCTTTTTTCCCTTTAGCCAGGGCGATTCGCACTTTCGCGTACCCCCGTTTATTGAGAAACATGGAGAGGGGAATCAAGGTGAGTCCTTTTTCTGCGACCTGTTTGCGGAGCTTTTCGATTTCTCTCTTGTGCATCAGGAGTTTGCGAGGGCGGCGCTCCTCATGGTTGTGGATATTTCCGAAAGAATAGGGGGCGATGCTTGCATTCAAGAGCCACAGAGAGGAACCCTTGACGTCGACGTAAGCGTCCTGGATCGCCCCACCATGGTTGCGAAGCGATTTGATTTCGGTTCCAAGCAGCATGATTCCCGCCTCATACGATTCGAGGATTTCGTAATCATGATAGGCGCGCCGGTTGGAAACAAGGTCTCGATTTGGAGCTTTACTCATTTTTTTTTCTCTTTGTAAACCCCAACAGGAAAAAGAAAAGCACCCCGATCCAGAAAAGAACGTCGAAATAGGGGAAGACAAGGGAAAAGGAGATGAGGCAAAGTTTCAATCCGATCCAACCGATCATCGCATAGGCGGTAGTTTCGAGATGGGGAAAACGGTCAATCAGGAAGCTGAAAACTCCAACGGCGGAGCGCATCCCTAACACTCCAAGCATGCCGCCGAGGTAGACGATCCAGAGCTTGGGATGAAACGCCTCGTTTTGAGCATTTTGAGGAAGGGGGTTGATGAAGGCAACTCCGGCGACGATCGAATCCATCGCGCATGCCAGATCAAGTAGTTCGATCATGAGTACGGTCTTCCAAAAAAGCGGCATTGGTTTCGGCGCGAGCGATGTACCTTTCCTCTTGCCGACGAAGTGTTTTACGCAAAGATAGAAGAGGTAAAGAGCTCCGATCAACTGGATCCAGAAGAATTTGAGGAAATAGGCAACGCTTAAGATTCCGACCAAACGAAAGATGAATGCCGAAGCTACGCCGATATACAGGGCTTTTTTTCGCAAACGCTCGGGGAAGGGGTCGACCAGGACTGCCAAAACAATCGCGTTGTCGGCGGAAAGGAGCATTTCCAGGAAAGCGAGCACCGCTACCCGCGGGATATCGGAAAGCGAGAACGTCTGTTCAAACATGAGTCTTCAGTCTTCAAAGCAAAAACGTCCGAAGGGAGTCACGGAGAAGCAGTCCTGGCCCTGGCTTACTCCGGTTGCGACCACGCCCGTTTCGAAAAGCAACTCAAAGATGGTTGCCTTCAGCAGTTTTTTTTCATTTTCCCCATAGGCGGGCAGCGCGTACTTATATTGTTTCCCCATCCGCTTGAGCATGACGACCGACTCCTCGCTTAAAGAGACATACACGCCTTTCAGGAAATCGTCGAACAGGACCCACCCGCCATGGAGTAAGCGGCGGATCGATTTTTCCGCTTCGCGAATATTCCGTTCGGTGGTTATTTGAGACGGCAGAGAAATGGTCAGGATGCGATTCATGACATGCCGATACAGATGAAGAGCGCGGTTTTCGAGCGGCTTGTCGAGCCAGTCGCGAGCGGAATCGAGGGGATAGATTTTGCGATCGGCGCTTCGGGCGAGCTGAACGAGGATGAGTTTTCTAAGAACTTGAGTGAGGTATGCTTGGGCGTTTTGAAGCCGCTGCCTGGAATCGATAGGGAGAGAGCAGTGCAAAGCGAGATCGGACACCGTCTTAAGAGGCAAGGGACTCTCTTCGTCCCAGGATTCGATGGGGATCGGCTTCTTCAGCGATAGAGCGAGCAGCGCACTCATATCTTCGATGAATGCGAAATCGCTTTTGCGTACTCTTTGGACCGAAGCGCTTTTCAGAATAGGGGACTCCGTCGTTTTCAGGAATCGGAGATATTGATGCCACTCATGGAAGGGGGAGATGACTTCAATCCAATGGTCGCCCTCTTTTTGATAGGAAAGGCATCCGATGAAATTGAATTCGAGGAGAAGCAGGATTTCCTCGAAATCGCGGCGGGCCAGGTTATATTTTCCAATGACATCGCTGGAATAGAGCTTGAAATCTGGAGCGGAAAACAGATCGGAAACAATGCTGTTGATGACGGGATCTGCAAAGTGCAGATCGGATAGGTATCGTTGGAAAATCTGCGGGGTAAGGAGATATTTTTCTACGATCGATTCAAAAATATTGTTCGAGGTGCGTGGAATGGAGTACCAGATGGGAAGGAAGTGGATCGGCACTTTTCGCAACAGGCCCTGCAGGAATTCCATATCGGGCTTGAAAGCGGGATCGAATCGGGCGATCTGAAATTCGAAATACTTCCGCATCTCCTTATCGATCAAGATCGCGTCTCCCTGGATGACGAGGAGGCCAGTTCTGGATAGCTTTTCGAGAAGGACTGTCAGCGCGTCTTCCCTGCACCCCATATTGCGCGCCAGTTTCTTGATGGAAATCTTCAAGGGACTGAACAGGATTTCTTCGAATACTTCCAAATCGAAGGGGGAAGAATCAGCCAGAAGCATCCGATTTTCAATGTCTTGCTGGCAATTGTAATCGGCCAGGTTCACCTTGTTCTTGCGAACCGGAGTTAACTCGAGCATGGGATAGGTCTCTTGAACGTCCTGACTATAGACCATCCGATGGATTGGAGGCAAGAACCGATCCACTGGTATTATGCAAGTTGGCTTCGAGTCTCCGCACTGGTTCTCAAAAATCTTCTCGAATCCCTATCGCTCTACTTTGCAGATCGGTTCAAGCTGCTTACGAAAATTCGAAAAATAGGCAAGCCGCTTCTTCATTTCCCTTTCAAACCCCCGTTCGACCGGATGGTAAAACGACTGCCGCCCCATCTTGTCCGGGAAATAATTTTGGCCTGAACATCCATGAGGCGTGTCGGGATCGTAGAGATAGCCGTCTCCATATCCCATCTCCTTCATCAAGGGAGTAGGTGCATTCAGAATGTGCTTGGGAGGATTGAGCTGCCCTGTCTCCGAGGCTTTCTTCCTGGCGCTGCCATAAGCTGTATAGGCTGCGTTGCTCTTGGGACAAAGAGCCAGATAGAGGACGATTTGGGCCAGCGCGAGTTCCCCTTCAGGGGAACCAAGGCGGCGGTAGGCCTCGTCGGCATTGAGCGCAAATTGGAGCGCATGCGGATCGGCTAACCCAATATCCTCGGAAGCCATCCGGATCATCCTTCTGCTGAGGAAGAGGGGATCTTCTCCTCCTTCCAGGATCCGGGCGAACCAGTATAAGGCTGCGTCTGGATCGGACCCCCTTACGGCTTTATGCAGCGCGGAAATGAGGTTATAATGCCCTTCTCGATCGCGGTCGTAGAGAGCGGTTTTTTTTTGCAGAAGGTGGGAAAGGGCTTCGAGATCGAGCGATTCCGATGAGGCTTGTTCGATATTTTCGATCAGATTCAGCAGATGCCTCCCGTCTCCTTGCGATTGGGCGATCAGGTAGTCTCTCGCCTCGGAATCGAGGGGCAGCCGGTGATTTCCCGCCTCATAGCGCTGGAGGATTTGGCTTAATGAATCGGTGCTTAACGAATTTAAGGTAAGCACCCTAAGCCGTGATAAAAGGGCTCCGTTCAGGGCAAAAGAGGGGTTTTCGGTAGTAGCGCCGATGAGGATGATGCTCCCATCTTCAAGAAAGGGAAGAAAGAGGTCTTGCTGCGAGCGGTTGAAGCGATGGATCTCGTCGACGAATAGGATGGTTTGCCTGGAAAGCAACGGCGTTTCGCGGCCCTCTTTTAGCAGTTTTTTTAATTCCACAGCGCTGCTGAAGACCGCGCTGAGAGTTTGGAACGGCAAGCCGAATGCGGCGGCGTAAAGGCGGGCGATCGTGGTTTTACCGCACCCGGGCGGTCCGAAAAGGAGCAGGGACAGGGGGCGTTTCGCGGCAATGATGCGCGTGATGTATCCATCGGGGCCGACCAGGTGATCCTGTCCCGATACTTCGGAAAGTAAAGAGGGGCGAAGGCGTTCGCTGAGAGGAATTGTCTGCATGATCTCCAAATGATAAAAAAAAATCGGCAAAAATGCAGCAACAAACTATTCCGGATGCAGAGTTTTTCGTATTGACGCATCTTATTTAAAGTAAATGAATTAAAAAATATTGACTTACTTAAAATACTAATTATAAATATGTTGCGATTTCTAGTTAAAAAAACCGTTATTTTTGAATTTTTAAAAAATTTTTCAGAAAATATTGAAGAGCGAAAAATTGCCCTCACACGTATTTCTAAGCGCGATTTTCAATTCACTAAATTTCACTAAATTCTGAAAAATCAAACAAACCAATTACTAGATGTTTGTAATTATTTACTAAAACGTGTATACTTAAATTTGTAAGGCAGATAAGGAGAGTGGGATCACCCGTCGAAGGTAAGAGGCCGTGAGAAGCGGCCCGTTCTTACTGAAAGAAACTCCGGTGCACTTACTATAAGGAGGAAAAAACAAATGGTAAAACGTAGAAAAAGAGCCCGCAAGGCAAAAGGTCGCAAGACAGCACGCCGGGCAAAAGGTCGTCGCAGAACGACCCGTAGAAAAGGAAAAAGAGCTGCTCATAGACACAAACACAAACACAAACACAAACACAAAAGAAGGAGAGCACGCCGGCGCAAATCGGCCGCTGCCGCTTCTGTCATGGCTGTTGAGCAGTAAGCATTTGCATCTGATATAATCTTGGATCGAGCAAGGCCTCGAGGCCTGCTCGATTTTTTTTTAAATTTTCCCCTCAAAAACAAATTCAAAGATCTTTTTTCTGGGAGAAGGCGCTTCTCTTGACTGCAGATCTTGAGGCAGGCTCGATTTTGGAGCCTTCTTACCGATCGCGCACATCGCATGGACTTCGTGATCGCTGGGGATCAGGAGTCGGGCTTTCTCATAGTCGAAACCTTCCATGCCATGGACGACGAGTCCGCGGCTGGTCCCTTCTAAACAGAGATTTTCCCAGGCGGCTCCGGTATCGAAAGTATGGGTGTGGGAAGGTTTGTTATTTCGCTCGAAGGTCGTGCGGGAAAAGATCAGCCCCAGCGCAGCCGCCTTGACGCACCATTGCTTATTGGCATCGACGAGGAGATTGAAGAGGCGGTCCCAATATTGGGTTTCCCGCTTGGCGTAGAGGATGCGCCAAGGCTGTCCATTATAGGAGGAAGGAGCCCAGCGGGCAGCTTCAAACAGGGGCATTAACTCAGCATCAGAGAGCGGCTCTCCGTTCATTGCCCGTGGCGACCAGCGGTTCAAAATCAATGGATGGATCGGATAGTCCGGTTTACGCGCTTGCTGGATTTCAGGAGAGAGAACGTCCGTCATAACTAGACATAATTCTATAATTCTGATTTAAGTGCAAGATATGGAAAAGATACCGAACCTACCCATATCGCCGGAGAAAAAAGACCAGAGCCAATTTCAGGAAAATGAGATGATCGACGATCACGGCCTTGCGATTATTGGGAGAAGGGACAGGAAACCTCTGATTCTGAATGAATTTTCTTCCTCCGGATTTAAAAAATCGTAGGTTTCATGCGGCGCGAAGTTTTCACCAATATCATCCGCTTTAAAGACGCTCTCTTGCAGCAGGAAGAATGGGGATCCAAGCCGTTTGGCTATAAAAGAGCGTATCCGACCCTGATCAATCGTCAGACGGGCGCTATGCGTTTTGCTCAGAAAATTGGCGGAGCCGATTGGCAAAAAATGCAACTGGCTGCCGAAGAGAAGAAGGGGAGGGTCCATTTTTATCTGAACGATGGGCGGGGCAAGCATGCAAAGTCTTCGCAGTTCGATCCATTGGCCTGGAAGATCGTGTCTGAAACGCTCAAAGCGATGGATGCGATAACGGCAGGCTACTCCGCTCATGAAATCTTGTCGGATACTGATCGTCTCGCAGGGACGCCAGGGTGGATCCCTAAAAAACTGCCCCGGATTGCGGCGGAAAACATGCTCTTGGGGAAGCGGCCTGGAACTTATCTCATCACGAATGGGGATGAGATGATCGAGGACGTTGCAAGGTGCCTGGCCGAAGCAAATGGCGTCTTCGTCCGGGCCTATTTATTGAAGGTGGCTGAGAAAGAGAGCAAAATCGACGATCTTCTTTTGATCCATACCAAATGGGGATGGACCATTTTTTCCGATGACCCAGTTTTAGACAGCCCGGTCTATCGTTATTACTCCACTCTCAAAGCGCTTCTCCACGCAGTCTTCCGGCGGGCTATGAGACCTTTATGATGGGGATTTGATAAATAGTATCAATATATGGCGATCTGGGCGGCCATCTCCTCTTTGGACGATGGTTTTAACCAGGGCGATGTGAAGAAGCGGACCGCTACCCAGAGGGAACTCTCCTCGCCCGATCTCGGAATGTAATGGAAATGGATATGGGGCACCGACTGTCCTGCCACCCGGCCGTTTTTTTGCACAAGAAGGTAACCGGTCGATCCATAGAGGCTTTTTGAGACTCTATCTACTTTCTGGATCATTTCCTTGATCTCCAAAAGTTCCCCATCAGCCAGATCCTCGAATCGTTCCACATGCCGCTTTGGAATCACAAGCAAATGCCCTCGAACGACCGGCTTATGGGTCAAGATAGCCAGAACCTCTTTTCCCTGATAGACGGTTTGCCACGCCAACACTTCGTTTTTGCAAAAAGCGCAGCCATTGTCTGGAGAAAATTTTTGGGTATCGAAGCTGACGGCAAGCCAAACTCCTCCGAGTAAAAGAAGAGCGCATCCAATTTTGAATGAGAATGATTTTACCATCGCCCCAGAATACTTGACGGAATCCCATTTCTTCTAGAGAATCTTGTGGATGAAGTATTGCAAAGCCGTTTTTAAGACCTGCCGTTTTCCTACCAGGGAAGTAAAGATAGGAGGTGTGGGAGTCGGGGGGAGCAACCCGATCCGCATCCAATCGATGACCACATCCGATACTCGCGACGTGGAGGCTACAGCCGCACAGATCCTCCGGTTGGCTGAGGCGGGATGCGAGATCGCCCGCGTCACGGTCCAAGGGAAGAAGGAAGCAGAAGCCTGCGAGGGAATCAAAAATTTTCTGCTCGCACGGGGATGCCGCATTCCACTCGTGGCCGATATCCATTTCTATCCTCCGGCCGCGCTCCTTGTCGCTGACTTTGTCGACAAGGTGAGGGTCAATCCCGGCAATTTCGTCGACAGGCGAGCGGTTTTTAAGGTCATCGAATACGACGATGCGGCCTATGCCAGCGAACTCGAACGGATAGAAGAGGGATTCGCTCCGCTCATCGAAAAGTGCAAGCGGCTGAAGCGCGCCATCCGGATCGGGACCAACCATGGATCCCTCTCCGACCGGATCATGAATCGCTATGGAGACAGCCCGCGCGGCATGGTCGAATCGGCCCTCGAATTTGCCCGCGTCTGCCGTAAGTTCGACTATCACGACCTGATCTTTTCCATGAAGGCGAGCAATCCGGTCGTGATGATCCAGGCTTACCGTTTGCTCGTTGCGGAGATGATCCGCCTCGGTTGGGATTATCCGCTCCATCTCGGCGTAACTGAAGCAGGAGAAGGGGAGGATGGAAGGATCAAATCGGCTATGGGAATCGGCGCGCTGCTTCTCGACGGCCTCGGCGATACGATCCGCGTTTCTTTAACCGAAGACCCATGGGCCGAGATCGATCCCTGCAAGCGTCTGATCCGCTTCTATGAAGCATCGCTCGGAAAAGGGATCGAACCCTTCGAAGAAAAACATCGCGATGTCTCCCAGATCGAAAAGCGCTCCGTCCGCATCGAGCCACCCTTCCATCCTCAGGGAGCAATTTTTTTGAAGATCACATTGGAAGATTTGCTCCGCCCTTCATTTTTCGAAGAGATCGGATGCAAAGTGCAATTCGGCCGCCCTGAAAAGACGATCCAGTCGGCCGATGCCCTTTGGATCGACGCCAGCCCTAAAGATCCAAGAGCGATTCAGGCGATCGGTAGGCTCGCCGATATTGGGATCCCCGTATTCGACTCTGCGGACGGCCTATTCCAACCAAAAGATTCTCCGATTCACGAAACGCGCCGTTTCGTCGACCAGCTCAAAGAAAAGAAGAGTCAGACTCCGCTCATCCTCTCCATGCACTATACCTGCGGACCGGATGATCTTCCCATCCAAGCCGGCGCCGAAATCGGATCGCTCCTCTGCGATGGATTGGTCGACGGCATCGCCTTAAGCGCCGACCTTCCTCTTGAACAATTGAGGAAACTCAGCTTCACTCTGCTCCAGGCCGCAAGGAAACGAACGATTAAAACCGATTTCATCTCCTGTCCCGGCTGCGGACGGACCCGATTCGATCTCCAGGAGACCTCGCGCCGCATTCGGGAGAAGACCGCCCATTTGCCGGGAGTCAAGATCGCCATCATGGGATGCATTGTCAACGGCCCTGGCGAAATGGCCGACGCCGACTTCGGATATGTCGGTTCGAAGATGGAAAAAATCGACCTCTACGTCGGGAAAACCTGTGTCGAGCGGGACATCGATTTCGCCGATGCCGACAAAAAACTCATCCAATTGATCCAGGCCCATGGACGATGGGTTGAACCCGACGCCGCGGAGCAATTATGAAACCCAAATACGATCCCCGTTCGATCGAAAAAAAATGGCAGAAGATCTGGAAGGAGAAGCAGGTTGACAAATCCTCCATCGATCTGAAAAAACCAAAATATTACATCCTCGATATGTTTCCGTACCCATCGGGAGCAGGTCTCCATGTCGGCCACGTGACCGGCTACACCGGAACCGATATCCTGGCCCGTTATAAACGGCAGCGAGGATTCAACGTCCTCCATCCGATGGGCTGGGACAGCTTCGGCCTCCCGGCGGAACAATTCGCCATCCGAACAGGCACCCATCCGGCGCTCACCACCAAGACCAATATCGCTACCTATCGGCGCCAGCTCGAAGCGCTCGGCTTCAGCTATGATTGGAGCAGGGAAATTGCGACCAGTGATCCCTCCTATTATAAGTGGACCCAATGGATTTTCACGAAACTCTTTGAAAAGGGACTTGCCTACGAAGCCGAGATGAACGTCAACTTCTGTCCCGCTCTCGGGACGGTCCTGGCCAATGAGGAAGTAGAGAACGGACGCTCCAAAGAAGGAGGGTACCCTGTCGAACGGCGCCCTCTCAAGCAATGGATTTTGAAAATCACTTCCTATGCAGATCGTTTGCTCGCCGATCTCGACCTGCTCGACTGGCCCGATCATCTGAAGAAACTCCAGGCGAATTGGATTGGACGCAGCGAAGGAGCAAGCATCGCCTTCATCGATGCGGCCTGTAAAGAGCCGATCCTCGTCTTTACGACCGCTGCCCATACGCTCTTCGGCGTTACATTCCTCGTCCTTTCGCCCGAGCATCCGCTCGTCGACAGGATCGTCGCGGCCGATCGGAAGAAAGAAGTTCATGCCTATCGCGCTCAGGCAGCCGCCAAAAATGATTTGGAGCGAACCGATCTCGCAAAGGAAAAAAGCGGCGTTTGGACGGGCGGCTA
>CAZVXG010000012.1:0-11939 GCA_964631635.1 uncultured bacterium
GATGAGCCGACGAACCATCTCGATTTGGAAGGGATCCTTTGGCTAGAGAAATTTCTCTTGCGTGAAGCTCCAACGTATCTCCTTGTCAGCCACGATCGGTACTTTCTTCAAAATGTGACCAACCGGGTTGTTGAGATCGATCTTGCCTATCCCAAAGGGATCTTTGCCATCGATGGTTCCTATGCCAACTTTCTCGCCAGGAAGGAGGAGTTTTTGGCTGGGCAGATCCAACAAGAAAGATCGATTGCATCCAAAGCAAGGCGTGAAACCGATTGGCTTCGCCAAGGGGCCAAGGCGCGCACGACGAAATCGCAAGCGAGAATCGACGAAGCGCATGAGATTTTAGAGGCCCACGCCGATCTTAAGTCCCGCAATAAACAAAGAAGAGCCAAAATCGATTTTGCAGCAACAGAACGGGAAACTCGAAAGCTCCTGGTTGCAAAAAATATCTCCAAAGAAATCGAAGGGAAAGCCCTTTTTCGCCATTTAGATTTTACCCTTGCACCTGGCACGCGGATCGGCCTCATGGGGCCAAACGGC
The DNA here is from genome assembly GCA_964631635.1 of uncultured bacterium. Taxonomy (GTDB): domain Bacteria; phylum Chlamydiota; class Chlamydiia; order Chlamydiales; family SM23-39; genus DALYFE01. Next base: position 541 of record CAZVXG010000012.1, read on the forward strand.
TCTGGAAAAACGACCCTTCTTCGCCTCCTTGCAGGAGAAATCGAGCCAGATCAAGGGACCATTAAAAAAGCTGATGGTTTACAAATCGTCTATTTCGATCAACATCGGGCCCAACTGCCATCTCACATCACCTTACGGGAAGCGCTGTCCCCAAAAGGAGATTACGTTCTTTTTCGGGGACAACAGGTCCATGTCAATGGCTGGTGCAAGCGATTTCTCTTCTCGCCCGACATTCTCGATATGTCGATCGGCAATCTCTCTGGAGGAGAAAGGGCTCGCATTTCGATTGCCCATCTGATGCTCCAGCCGGCAGATCTACTTCTACTCGATGAGCCAACGAACGATCTCGATATTCCCACTCTTGAAACTCTCGAAGAGAGCCTGTTTGAATTTCCCGGAGCAGTCGTATTGATTACTCACGATCGGTACATGCTCGAGCGCATTTGCAATACCCTCCTCGCTCTCGGCGATCCCAATCAAACCACTCTTTTTGCCGATTACGCCCAGTGGGAAAAAGCGCAAGTAGCCCCACAAAAAGGTAAACGCGAAACGCCAATCGCAAAACGCAACACGCAAATCGCAAAACTCTCTTATCTGGAGAAAAAAGAGTACGAAGAAATTGAAGGGAAGGTTTCTAAACTCGAAGAGGCAGTGAGAACTCTCAATCACTCTCTTGAAAAGCCGGAAATTGCCGAGAATGCACAAAAATTGTCAGAAATTTGTCAAGCGATCGGCCTCCTTGAAAATAAAATCGAACAACTCTATCTTCGCTTTGAAGAATTGGATCGAAAGCAGCGATGAAGAAAAATATTGGAACGACCGATCGGCTTATCCGTCTCGCTATAGCGATTGCACTCTTTCTATTTGCCTATTGGAAGGGGAGTTGGATTCTCTTTGCGATAGGTCTTTTCGTCCTCTTCGAAGCTGTGATGAGTTGGTGTGTCCTGTATCAAATATTGGGAAAAACTTCCTGTCCAAGAAAATAATACCATTTATGAACCTATGAAAGTTGTCGTTACTGGGGCTTCGTCCGGAATTGGGGCTGCAACGGCTCGTCGTTTTGCAAAAGAAGGGCATAGTTTGGTGCTTTTAGCTCGACGTAAGGATAAATTGATTGCGCTGCGAGACGAATTGAATGGCAGGGCAACGATTTTCGAACTGGATGTAATCAAGCAAATCCTTGTAGAAAAAGTATTCAAGGAAATAGGTCTGGTAGATGTGTTGGTAAACAATGCAGGCGGCGCTTTTGGTTTAGATCGTGCACAAGATGCGAATCTCAAGGAATGGGAACAATGCATCGAAGTGAATATCAATGGTCTTATCTACTGTACTCATTCTGTTCTTCCAGGAATGGTGAAACGCAATCAAGGGCACATCATCAATCTCGGATCTACAGCGGGTACCTATCCTTATCCAGGTGGGAATGTTTATTGTGGAGCCAAAGCTTTTGTAGAGCAATTTTCCTTAAGTCTCCGCGCTGATTTATTGGGCACACAGGTTCGAGTGAGTTGTATCGAGCCAGGTCTTACTGGCGGAACAGAATTTTCCAACGTTCGTTTTCGCGGAGATGAGTCGAAAATCAAAAATGTTTATGAAAAAACAGAACCTTTAAAACCAGAAGATATTGCTGAAGTGATTTATTTCTGTGCGACTCTTCCTCCGCATGTCAATATTAATACAGTCGAAATGATGCCCGTGTTACAAGCTTTTTCACCTCTTGCTGTATTTAAAAAATGTTAAGAAAGTTCCATCGTAGTCAGAATGCAAAAAGCCTGGAGACCATCGCCGCAGCCGAAATCTGTGAGTCCATCGCCCGATGTAGCTGTGATTCCCACCTGGTCAGACCGGATGCGGAGGACTTGGGCGATTTTATTCCGCATTGCGCGGATCTTATCTTCAAAGTAGGGGCGTTTTCCTTCAATCGTGATCGCGAGATGAACGATAGTCTGCCTCTTCAGTGTTTGCAGCGCCCGCTCGAGGTAGACCTGCGAATCGGTGATCCCATCCTTGCGGCAGAGATCCTTTGCTACCCCTCCCAAAATGGGCACTCCGGAAAGGGAAGTGACGGCATTGCAGATGGCGTGATAGACGACATCGCCGTCCGAGTCGGCATCAAGGCCGGGGACATCTTCGAAAATCACCCCCCCGATGATACAGGGCTTCGACGAATCGGGAGGAAGAAAGCGATGGCTGTCTTGGCCGATGCCGCTGCGAAAAATCGGATACCCGGTTTGCATAACGGGTCGATTATGGCATAATTCCAGTTATTGGTATACTGACACCAATGATTTGGATCGCTTGGCTTTTATTCTATGTATCCTCATTGGGATCGTGGGCCTCGGTTGGATTGCTTAAAGAATTTGTAAACGTGAATCGCTATCACTCTTTGACTCCGGAAGAAAATTGGATCATTAACCAGAAAGGGACCGAGCCTCCCAATAGCGGCGAATACAATCTCTCGACCGTTACTGGAGTCTATGCCTGCAAACAATGCGACGCCCCCCTCTATCTATCTTCCGATAAATTCCCCTCCTACTGCGGGTGGCCGAGCTTTGACGGGGAGATCGAGGGATCTGTCGATAGGCGCCCCGATCCGGATGGCGAGAGAACGGAAATCCTCTGCCATCGGTGCCATGGGCATCTCGGCCACGTATTCCAGGGCGAATGGCTGACCAAAAAAAATATCCGCTATTGCGTCAATTCTCTATCTCTTTCCTTCGCGGCAGCGATGACCGACGAGGGCTATGAACGGGCGATTTTCGCGGGCGGGTGTTTTTGGGGCGTGGAATACCATCTGAAGCGACTCCCCGGAGTGATCCGCACCACATCAGGCTATATCGGCGGGACCGTCGCGAACCCATCGTATGAAGAAGTCTGCGCTAAGAGAACAGGCCATGCGGAGGCGATCGAAGTAGTCTTCGATCCCCATCGGACAAGCTACGAGACTATCGCGAAGCTTTTCTTTGAAATCCACGATCCGACCCAACGCATGCGCCAGGGTCCCGATATGGGGCCGCAATACCGTTCTGCGGTTTTCTATCTGACCGAAGAGCAAAAAGAGACTGCTTTGCGTTTGATCGAACAACTAAAAGCAAACAAGCTGCAGGTAGTGACGGAAGTGACCCCAGCCAGCCCCTTCTATCCCGCTGAAGACTACCATCAGGACTACTACGGGCAAAATGGGCATGAGCCCTACTGCCATAGCAGGGTGCACCGCTTCTAGATCGTAAAGTATGATCCGTAAAGTCAAAATGGCACCAAAGTTGCTAACGTTGAAACAAGAATCCTGCGCCTTTAGGCGCGGGAGTTTCAAGTTAACAGAAAAGCAGCCGAAGAAGCGGGCATTCTACCTCTTCGAGATCCTGATCGGCCTAACGCTGATGGCCATGATCCTATCGTTTCTTTTCACCTCGATGGCGCGCAGCGCCAAGTTCGAGGCCAAGATCGAATCTGCCCGCAACGCCCTCTTCGAGCGTGGGTCTCTGCAGACTCGTCTGCAGGATCTCTTCTTTTCTGTGCAACGCGATCGCCAGCATCCCATTTATACGCAGCGCTTCCCAGGTGAAAAAAAGACAAGTCTCGTCGCCGTCTTCGACAATGGGATCGATCCGGACCCCGTTTTCAGCGGAGCTGTCCTGGGCCGTATTTTCCTCGATGAACAACGGAATCTTGCTCTCGTTACCTGGCCGCTTGAAAAAAGCGAAAAAAAACGCCCCTGGCGGAAGGAAATCCTCCTTTCCCGCATCGACGATTTCCACTTTCAGCTCCTCGACCCATCGGAAGCTCAATCCGCCTGGTCAGACCAATGGCCAAAAAATCGGCAGGGAATTCCCTCGATGGTCCGCCTTTTCGTTTCTCAAAATGGAACGACCCTTTCCTTCGCCTTCTTTTTTTCATCTTTTGAACCCTTGATCACCTATAATCAATGAACGCAATCGGCTTCGTCTTTTTCATCCTCTCCATTCTCTCCTTGGCCGCCTTTGTTTCTCATGAAAAGCAGGCAGGCGCAAAACCGCTTCGCTCCAGTTATCTCGGGCATATTTACTCCAATCGGGAAATCCAAAATCTGGCGACGAGTGAATTCTACAAATCTTTGCAGCGCACCTCCTCTCCATCGGGAAAAGAACAAAAAAAAGCCAAAGAGGGGGAGGCGGGAGAAACAAAACCTTTTCCGCCCCCTGCTATTAACCCCGAATGCGCCCGCCTCAATCTTTCGCCCCTGATTGAACGCGATCCTAAAGAAGGCCATTTCCTTTACGACACGGCTGCAAAACTCTTGAAAGCTTTTTATGGACAGCCTCTTTTTAACGGCAAGGCAAGCGCCGAATATCGATTCCTGGATGCTTTCCTGCAGGCGATCCGCGAAAGATTGATGAAAGAAGGGCCTTTTGCCCTGGAAAAAATCGAATTCCACGACAGCTCGCTGCAATCTCTTTATTACAAAATGCTAAAAGGAACGAAAAGCGAAAATCCTTATCCATCGCTGCTCGACTATGTCAAAGTCGAACCCGTCCGTACCAAAATCTGTATGTTTCACGTCCATCCCACTCTCCTCTCGGTCCTATTTTCTCCCAAAGCCGCCTCGAAGCTCTACCAAACCATCCACGCGCCGCAGGCTCCTATGCCCAGCCAGGAAACGATCGAGCGGATCTGTCTCGATGCCCACTTGCTGCTCGATTCTCAAATCTTCGATCTTCTCGATTTGAGCCGTTCCCGCCATCCTCGCGCATCGAAAACTACCCTGGTAGGCATTGACTCCGTGACCGACGTCTCTTTGAAAAAGACGATCGTCCTCCCTCGGCAAACCCCGTAAAGAGGGGTCGAGGCTACTGCGAAGATCGGGAATTGGACCATCTAAAAAGATTTTAGAAAAACGGGAGCGATTATCTAGGCTAAACCTATGTAATTTCAGATAGATATGATTTCTTTTTAATTTAAAATAAAGCAATGTAATAATGAAACTAAAGGTGAATTATGAAACCAAGACATAGACCAGGAAAAGCTGCGACGAGCGGCCGCGCGGCAAGAGAGGCGATCGCGAAGTCTAAGCCTCTGAGCGCTGAACAGATCGAACACCTCCGTGAGGAGCAAAGCGCTGGATCGATGGGCTCGAAAGTCGGCCGCGGAGGGAAGAGGGCCGATTGGGACATCGACTACGAAGAGGGCATCGAGTTCGATAAGAAGCCAATGCCGTGCCGCGAACCCGAGAGTTTGACGGTCGACGGAGTGCGCCGCTGGCCCAAGAAAGGATGCCGCTAGATTTCTCCTTCTTCCACTTTATACCATTTATCAAAAATAAGGTTTAGAAATGCGCATTTGATAAATGGTATTAGGCATGACGACCGGCGCGCGGTATAATTTTCAGAAGCCGTTCTCCCTGTAAAGCTGTTTTACATTAGGCCAAGGGCAGGGAAATCGTGAAGGTGCTCCCTTTTCCCAGTTCCGATGCAGCCGTCACCTTTCCATCATGCTTTTCGACGATCGTCTTGACGATGGAAAGTCCCAAACCGGCGCCGCCCGATTTTCTCGAACGGGCCTTGTCAACCGTATAAAAACGATCGAAGACATAAGAAAGATCCCCTTCGGGGATTCCGATCCCCTGGTCGCGGACCTCGATTCGCGCCTCCGAACCTGCCGCATGGATAGAGAGTTCAATAGACGCAGGCATGGGTGAATATTTGACCGCATTCTCCAGGAGATTCATGATCGCCAGTTCGAGCAAAAGAGGGTCGGCGGCTACCGACGCCCGCAAGAGATCGCTGGAAAACGTCAGATGCGCATTCGGATGCGACGCCAGCAGTAGATGCTTACTCTGCTCGAGCAAAGCGACCAGGTCGATCATCTGAAACTTTTCCACGCAAAGATTCTCAATATCGGCCAGCATCAAAAGGCCTTTAATGAGCTTATCGAGGCGCCCCGACGTGCGAACGATCTTTCCAGCGATCTCGCAAAGCGTCTCAGAGGATAAATTCGGATGGTCTTGAAGCGTTTCGGCAAAACCGCGGATAATGGTAATCGGAGTCCTCAGCTCATGGGAAGCGTTGGCGATGAAATCTTTGCCCATCTCCAAAATTTTATAATCGGAGGTTTTATCCTGAATGACCAGGATCGCTCCGTTCTGCCCGATCCGGGGAACCGCCGCCAGATCGAGATAAATGCGCCCCTTTTGTCCATTATCCCAAGTCTGTTCGACTGCTTCCGAGGTCTGGAGCACCTGTTGGATCGCCTCATGGCATTTCGCTGCGAGCTGCCCGCAACAGGAAAGAGGCTGGCCGAGAACCGCATCCAGAGAAATTCCGAGCATCCTGCAGGCAGTCTCGTTTGCAAAGGTCGTATTGCCGCTGATATCGACCGCAACGACTCCTTCTCCGAGGGATTGGAGGATCTCTTCGGTTTCTTTGCGCTGTTGTTTTAGCCGCTCGATTTGTTTCTGGATCCGGTCGGTCAGGGAATGCAACAAAGTAGCGAGCTTGCCAAATTCTCCTTTGATAGCCGAGCGCTCCAATGCAATCCGGGGCAATAGATCCCCTTCCTGATAGGGGAGGATCGCATCGATGATCTGCTGCAGAGGATGGCTCAATCGATGAATGATCGCCCCAGTCACCAGGCTATAGAGCAAAAGAAATCCGCATCCGAATAACACAATGCGGCGTTTGAACTCTCCCAACGCCGCGCAGAGTTCCTGCTTTTGATTGTCTTCGAGATGAAGATATCGATCCGTATGATCGAGAATATTGCCGATTGCCTTGTCGATCAAAAAAAAAGCACCCGCCGCAAAGACGAGAAAAAAGATCGCATCGCTAATCAGGATCTGTCTTCTATAGCGAAGCATAGAAGTTTTCCACACCGCTCTTCGTCACTGCGACCGTATTCTCATAGCGTACCCCGCCGACTCCAGGAAGGTAGAGGCCCGGTTCGATCGTGAAGACCATTCCAGGACACAGGATCAGATCGCAATCTTCCCGATCCGCCCGCACTAAAGGATATTCATGAATTTCCAGACCCACCCCATGTCCCAGGCCATGGGAAAATAGCGATCCCACTTGGGCGTCAGCTAAAACCGAGCGTGCGATCCGATCGAGATCTCCGAGTTTTACTCCCGGGCGGACGGCAGCAATGGCTGCATCGTGAGCGCCGCGGACTAATCCATAAAACCGCTCCAAATCAGGATGAGGCTCTCCGAAAAAGAAAACGCGGGTCATGTCTCCCTGGTATTGATCGACGACCGCACCGAGATCGAAGAGGACAGCCTGATTTTTCTTGAGGCGAGATAAGCCCGCCCGATGGTGGGGATACGCGCTATTTTCTCCGAATGCAACGATCGGTTCGAAGGATAATTTCGAAGCCCCGTTTTGTCTGCAGTGCAGCTCGAAATCAAGAGCGATTTCCATTTCCGTTACTCCCTCTTTCAAACTTTTCAGGACCTTCTGATAGCCTTCCCATGTCACTTTAGCCGCCCGTTTCAACGCGGCGATTTCATCAGCGTCTTTACATACCCGCAAATCCTTCAAAGGCTTCGATACAGCTACCCATTTCTTGCGGGGAACATTTTGTTTCATCGCTTCGCAGCGGTCAATCGTCGAGAAAGCGCTGTCGAATCCCACTGTTTTGGCGCTCTTTAATGTTTTGGCCAAAGAATCCTTTTCCTCTAATACGATCTCGCAGGCAGGTGCTTGCTTTTTCGCCATTTCATAGTAGCGTCCATCGACGAGCAGAGAGGCTCCTTCAGCCTTGAGGATCAGCCGAGCCGCTGAAAACCAAAGGCCGACGAGATAGAAAATATCCACAGGATTTTCGAGCCATAACGCGTCGAGTTTCTTCTCTTTGATCCATTTGCAGGCCCGTTCGATTCTGATCATTTTATACACTCCCTCAGCCGGCTTGCATCCGCCCGCCCCCAAATTAATTTACCAACTGGATCATATCGTTTTTCGCGACATTGCTGTAGCTGTTGCCAAAGAAGATAGGCTTCGTCGAGATGGAAACTCTTTTTTGCTCCCCTGGCATATCGGCTCGCAGCCAGATCGATCCTCTTTCCTTCTCTCCAATCCCGTAAAAAATCGGGGAACTCAGCTGCGCTTAGAAGAGCAGGCAATGCATCGACAGCGAGCGTCCGTTTCCCAATCCAGCGACATTCAATTCCCATCGCCTGTAATTCTTCCGCCATTTCTTCTTCGTCGGCGATCACTTCGATGGGCCACATGAGTGCCTGAACGGCTCCCTTTTTTTCGCTAAGCGATTCGAATAGAACACGCGCATGGGCAGCGGCCAAATCGATGAGGAGCAAGCTTTCGCTTTGCAAAAACAAAAACCCCTCCGCAACTGCAAGCGGTTTTTCTGTGAGCGGGAAATCAAACGCGAGAGGAGTGGAATGAAAGCGCTGCGGAGACGCCTCTTCGGCTAAAGAAAAAGAAGGCTGCGTAAAGACAAGAGGCTCAAGGAAAGAAGGTCCGGCTTCGAACACTGAGGCGGCTGCCCGTTCAAAAAGCCGAAAGATCTTTCCCTCATCGGCAAAGCGAACCTCTTTCTTTTGGGGATGTACGTTGACATCGATCTCACCTGGCGGAATCGAGAGGAAAAGGACAAAAGATGGATAAGCGCGTTCGGCGATCCGCGTCCCATACCCTGCCTTGATGGCCCGAGAGACCAAAGAAGAAAACACAGGGCGCTGGTTGATAAAGAGATACTGGCCTCTGCGCTGCTGCTTCGCCTCCTCGGCCGGCGAGAGCACCCCCCAGACAGATCCATGGTTGATCTCATGGGGCATGGGACCGACCAGGCTTTCGATCCGTTTCCTCCTCTCATTGGGGAACACTTCTACCAGCGCCTTGTTTTCTGAATAAAGAGAGAAGGCGCGTTCCGGATGGGCAAGGGCAATTGTTTCGACGACGCGAACCATTTGCGAAAGCCCAGCGGATTTCGATTTCATGAATTTCAACCTGGCCGGCACATTGAAGAAAAGCGAGCGGATCTCGACAGTCGTCCCCCGATTGCGCGCGCAAGGTTCAACCACAGCGACCTTCCCCCCTTCTGCTTGGATCCGCGTCCCTTCATGCCCATCTGCAGTCTTTACCTCCAAATGGGAAACCGCTGCGATTGCCGCGAGCGCCTCGCCCCTAAAACCCATCGTCGCCAGGTTGTGTAAATCGCGCTCAGTCCGGATCTTCGAGGTCGCATGGCGCTCCAGGCAAAGGAGGGCGTCTGCGCGGTCCATGCCGCACCCATCATCCTCGACCCGAATCGATGCTCCCTCGATCCACACGGCGATCCTATGCGCGCCGGCGTCCAAGCTGTTTTCGATCAGCTCTTTGATCATCGAGGCTGGATTTTCCACGACCTCGCCGGCGGCGATCTGATTCACCACCTCTTCAGGCAAGCGGGCGATTTTTTGAGGCATACCAGAATTTATAACAGTGCGATATACTTTCAGTCGATGAGATGGCTCTGTATTTTTTTTTACTCGCCTTTGTTTGCCGCTTATGTCGGCAATCTGGCAAATCCCGCGATCATGAACACCGGCTTTTTTTCTGCTGGTTATCTCATCAAAGGAACCAGCGGATATATCTACGATTACACGTCCAATAAGCGGTATCGGGCCACTCAGAAAAACCCCGATTTTAACCCGAACGAGACCTTCAAGAAATTCGGAATCCATTCCCAGCTTGGCAGTTTCTCTTTGATCTTCCTGGAGAGAATGGAAATTTTCGGGTCGGCAGGAGGATCGAAGGAGCAAGCCAAAGGAAAAACGGATCCTGCCCTTTCCTTTGATTTCGAAAGCCATTATCAGTTTTCCTGGAGCGCGGGATCAAAAATCGTCTTGCTCCAATGGGGCAAAACTTACCTGGGCTGCGACTTCACCTACTTCGCGATCCCATCTTCAAGTAAATCGTTTTTTAAATACTTCGACCGATTTAACCTGCCGATCGACTTTGGCGAGCAGAAAATTTCTTTGAATGAATGGCAGATCAGCGCCGGCCTAGCTTCCAAATTCGGATTTCTGACGCCCTATGTTGGAGGGACCTACCTTAGATCGCACCTTCATGTTGCAGCCACTCCGGAAACAGGTCCGATCGAGTACAAGAACGAAATCAATTGGGGCTATTTCTTTGGCCTCACCATCTCGATCACCGGCCGTTTCCATCTCAACTTCGAGCGAAGGTTGCGCGACGAATTCGGCTACACTTTTTCCACAATCGCCGTGTTTTAGGAAGTATTAGACAACTCTTTCACGATCCGGTCGAATTTCTGTGTCGATTCAAACCGCTCATTTTTAAAAATAAATCCTAAAGCAGTCATCCGATCGAATTGGATGAAACAACTCGCAAATGCAGGGGCGTCTTTCTTCAACTCGCCGATCGCATTGCGGATATCGAGCGCCGGCGATAACCGGGTCGATAGGATGAAATATAACTCATATTGTTCACACGATTCATGAAAAAGATGATGAGGAGATAGAGTAAAATCGACCTCGAGATTTCGCAGTAAAATTTTAAAATGAGCTTTTAATATCATAGGATCATAAATCGTTTGGGCGATCACAGGACGCAGAGAATAGAAATAATTCTCAAGAAGAAACTCATTCTGCTGAGAAAGAGGGCTTAAGATTTTCTGCAATTTGCACAACATTTCTTCCTGCTTGATGATCATCCCTCCGTTGAAATCGCGAAATTCACCGAGAGCAAGGGCCAGCTCTGCAGCTACTTTATGCCGGGCGCGTAAAAGATCCACAGAAAAATCAGGGCGGAAAAAGAGGGCCTTCCCTATGGAAACATGAAGAATCGCCGATTCTTTTGGATATCTTCGCTTCAGTTGACTCAAGACTCGAATGTCATCTACTTCGACTCGCAAAGGTCCATTTGCAAATATTTGATGGAGGCAAAGAGACTTGGAAGTTTTCAGCCGAACAAGAAGCACGGTGAAGACCAGATAGTTTGCGGTCTGTTGCTCATAGTGGATGCTCACTTGAGGCAAATCGCGCACATATTTAATTTCTTTGCTTAAAAGGACTAGAGTGCGAAGCAGTTCCTCTTCATTGCGCGGCATGAAGATCGGATGGATCGCTTTTTCGATATGGCGGATAATTTCTTTGGGAAGCTTCGTTTTTAATTCTTTAATTTCATGAATTGTAAATTTTTGACCATCGGATTTAGTAAATTCAGCGTACATGAACAAGATTTTTCCTTCCCTCCGATCGGAAAGAAAGGAATCCGTTACGCAACTGATGCCGCCGCGATTCAGGAAACATGCCGCGACCGCATCTATGAGATTACCCTGCTCGAATCGCTCGTTGTCAGCCAAGAAATTCATCACGATCAAAATGGAAACGACAGGCCGATTCCATTTAGATTGAACTGAAGAAATTTTGACGCTCAAATGCCTTTCTTGAGGCGCATTTTTAA
>CAZVXG010000013.1:0-11471 GCA_964631635.1 uncultured bacterium
GGCTCGCCATTAAGCAGATCTCGATATAATCGAGCTGAAGAACTTATGTTATATTTCGTATGATACTCGTTTAATTGACTGACATACTTCAAAGGATCATAATTTAAAATAGCGTTTGCTAACTCCATATAGTTCCCAATAGAGAACATTTTAAAAGCATTTTTTGCATATCTATCCAGCTCAAAAAATGCAAAATTCTGTGAAAATATGGCTTTAGAGTTGGTCTCTAATGAAAGAGATGCAATTGCCGACCCTCCTTGCTTGACCTCCAAATATGGAAGAACATTATAATCACAGTATATGAGTGCTTTCAAAAAATCGTTTTCATCCGACATTTTGACGAACTTAACTCTTTGTCCTAAACCCCATAGGTCTATTTTTTTTAGCAATTCTTCTATATAGGGGTTTACGGACTCTTCGACTCGAATTGTGTGTGGATGTTGAGAACCGCAAATAATCAACTCGTAGTTTTTAGGTAAATAGTGCAAGGCTCTGATCGCTGTTTCATGGCCTTTATATTTGTTAAGAAAACCAAAAACACCAATATATATTTTCTTGTCATCCAGATTTAGATCTTTATAAAACTCTTTCCTGCCGTTTTGATTTTTGAATTCTTGTATCTGATTTTGGTTGTAAAAACAGAGTGGGTGATCGAATACATTTTGAAAACCAAGATCTAATTCGATATTATTTTTATCTCTTTTTGTATGGACAATGATAGGGACTTGGTTTCTTTGACAATAACGAACAACTTTCTTAAAAAAAGGAACATATCGATTATTAGCAAACGTTTTCCTGCAATGATGCAGATAGCCGAGAAAAGAACCGTGGAAGATATATTTCGCGAAACGAATTAAATCAGGATAGCGATCCAATGAATGATATCGATGCATCGTAATGACTAATTTATTAGAAGCTTTAGCTAGAGCCAGGAAATTTCTTGTAATAGCTGGCACAGTAGAGCCGAATAGCCCAGCCTCTAGTTGAATGTTTACACAATGAAAGCCTTTAATTTGATTGCAAAGATTGTGAATATGCCTCTTAACCTTTTTACGACGGCCATTTCTAAGCGTATCGACATCCAAGTCAATGACTGAAACATCGAAATGATGAGAGAGTTCCTTTTCCAGAGCTTTGGTATAGCTTGCATTACCGCAAAGCTCATCGTAACTACTAACGATAGCAAGCGTTTTTTTATTCATGGGTTCACGCCCTGATCAAATTGTTTGCATAGTTTAAACAAAACCAGTCTATTGTTTCTTTAAGTCCAGCTTCTAAGGAATAAATAGAAGTAAAAGGGAGAGCTTTCATGTTCTTTAAATCTAAAGAGCAATAGGCTCTTCCGTTAGGCATCGAAGAATCCCATTTTATTTGATGGTGCATCTCAAAATAATCTGACAGAACAGAAATAACACTTTTAATTTTGGACTCGATTCCGGAAGCTATATTAATCGATCCCGAATATTTATTCATAATTAAATGCAATGCATGAGCCATGTCTTTTGAATAAAGAAAATCTCGCGCCGCCGTGCCATCACCCCAAATCTGCACATCTCGAGCATCTCTTTTTGCTTCATAAAATTTACGAATAAGCGAAGGAATCACATGGCCAAATTGCGGATCGAATTTATCATTCGGTCCATAGAGGTTTGTCGAAATAACATAGGCAAAATCGAGATCGTAATTTTCTTGATAAGCTTCCAAATGGGCCAGCATCGCTCTCTTCGAGTGGCTATAACTGCTCTCCGAATGGTGCGGCGGGCCGTCCCAAATATGGCTCTCTTTGATAGGTGCAATACAAGTTTGAGGGTAGGCTGCAATTGAGCCCATGGCAATGATTTTTTTTACGCCAGAAAGCCGGCTGGCTTCTATGACATGGGTGTTCATCAAATTATTGTTCAGAAAAATAGCGCCTCGATTTACGACATTGCCACCAATGCCGTAAACAGAGGCCGCCAAATGAAAAACTACATCTGGTTGGACTGCTTCGAAGAATAAATTGACAGCCGCAAAGTTGAGTAAATCGCAATGCTCTCTCGTTAATGGAATGATGTTCTCATACCCATGCCTCTTCAGCTCGCTGATCAATGCGGTCCCAACAAGACCGCTTGCGCCAGTAACCAATATTCTGTTGTCAAAACTAAACATCGCAAACCACTAAATCCGCCGCTTAACATTGGTGATTTGATCTTTGAGGCCAAGGATGTTATTATACCATTTATCAAATGCGCATTTCTAAATCTTATTTTTGATAAATGGTATTACATCAATATTCGATCCAAAATCGCCACGCGGTATATTTTATCTTCTTCCGTAAATATCTTCGAGTCTCACAATATCGTCTTCTCCAAGATACTCGCCCGTCTGGATTTCGATGATTTCCAAGGGGAGTTTTCCCGGATTCTCGACTCGGTGCTGCGTTCCCTTCGGGACATAGATGCTCTGATTTTCGTGCACCATTTTGATCTCGTCTCCGATCGTCACTTTAGCTGTGCCTTTGACAATCACCCAATGCTCGCTGCGGTGATAGTGCAGCTGGAGACTTAAAATTTGTCCGGGATCGACCAAAATGCGTTTTACCTTGTAGCGAGGCCCCGATTCAAGGACTTTGTAATATCCCCATGGACGGTGCGATGTGAGATGCTCCCGAGTCTCCTTATTCCCGCTCTTCCTGAGATCTGCCACGAGTGCCTTAACCTTTTGCGATTCTCCCTTCTTGCCCAAAAAGAGAGCATCTTCGGTCTCGATCACCACCATATCTTCAAGGCCCATCATCGAGATTAACCGCTTATCGCCAATGATCAAACTATTTTTTGTGTCGATTGCACGGACATTCCCGATCATCGCATTTTGGTCTCCATCTTTCTTCATCATCTCAAAAACCGCGTCCCATGAACCGACATCCGACCAGGTGAAATCAAACGGGATCACGACAATTTTTTTCGATTTCTCCATGATGGCATAGTCGATAGAGACATTGGGAACCTGATGGAAGTTCTTTTGCAGCTCCTCTAAACTCCCTTCACTGAGTTGATAAAGCGACGGATTATGAAGCTTTAACTCTTTCCAAAACGTCTGAGCCGTGAAAGCAAAAATCCCGCTGTTCCACAAATACTCTCCTGACTCTACATACTTTTCTGCTGTGGCAAGATCTGGCTTCTCGACAAACGCAATCGCAGGATAGACATCAGCCACGATATTCGCATCGATCTGAATGTAGCCGTAGCCTGTCTCTGGTTGATGAGGGCGGACTCCGAATGTCACGACGTGATTTTTTCTCGCCGCTTCATCGGCTTTTTTCATTGCTTCCGCAAAGAGTTCATTCGATGAGACCCAATAATCCGATGAAGAGACGAGGACCGTCTCCGTGGGAGAGAGCTTTTGCGTCTCCTGCAGAAACTTCATCGCATAGACGATGGCTGGCCCCGTATTTTTCTGCTCGGGCTCGACAATAATCTGATCGATGAGATCGGGACGAATATCTTTGATTTGGCTTCTCGCCAAATGGTAGTAGACGCTGTTTGTGACGATCACGATATCTTGCGTAGGGAACCGATCGACCGTCTGCTGCAGCAGCGATTTTTCATTATTGAGCTTCAAAAATTGCTTGGGGAAGTCTTCTCTTGAAATTGGCCAGAGCCTTGTCCCTTTACCTCCGGCTAGTATGATGATTTTCACAGAATTTCTCCCATTTTTTAACAGTGCATAGGTCGATTTTCTTTCTCCAAAAAATGCATCATCAAACGCACGAGGCTTTCAATATCTATAAAGAGAGAAACATTCTATCACATTTTTTTGAGTGGGACAAGATCCGTTTCAATTCTCAATCGCTTGGTGCAAATTCTCCAAGGCAACTCTTGTCGCTATTAGAACGGGTAATCCTGGAGTTTGTCACAGCCCAGGTTCATCCGTCTTCGTGGACAATCATCAATGCTGAGTTTGCAGTTCCCATAATTTTGAATAACGACCGTTCTGAGAGAGGAGGTCGACGTGGCTGCCCAATTCGATGATTTTCCCGGCTTCAATGACGAAAATGCAATCTGCTTTTATGACGGTAGACAAGCGATGAGCGACTAGGATCAGTGTCTTGCTTTGATACATACGATCCAGGGAATTTTGAATCAGCTTTTCCGAGTAGCTATCGAGATTGCTTGTGGCCTCGTCGAGAATCAAAATTTCTGGGTTTCTCAATAGCGCTCTTGCCAGCGCGATTCGCTGTCGCTCTCCGCCTGAAAGTTTATATCCCCGTTCTCCGATAACGGTCTCATATCGATTTGCAAGATGTGCGATAAACTCCGCGGCTCCAGCCATCTCTGCAGCTTTACGAATTTGATCGTCAGTCGCTTGAAAGTCACCAAATCGAATATTTTCTTCAATCGTATCATTGAAAATAAAGGAATCCTGGCTTACGACTCCTATGCGCTTGCGCCAACTTTCTTGAGAATAGGAGTGCAATGGTTGGGAATCGACCAGGATTTCTCCAGAGAGAGGTTTTTGCAGTCCTAAAATCAAATCGAGAATGGAAGATTTCCCCGCTCCAGATAACCCGACAAACGCTACGGTCGTTCCTTTCTTTATGGAAAACGAGAGACGGTCGATCACACATTTTACAGATGCGGGATATTGAAAGATAACTTCCTTAAATTCAATTAGATTGTCCCATTCCGTGCATTCTCTACCGGAAACGGGAAGATATTCTTTGCCTCGATCATCCAAGATTTCATTCAATCGGACGATAGAGCCATAGTAGGTGCCGATGTTTCCGAACGCGCTCATGCCGACCTGTAGGCGAGTGCCCAGCCGATAGGAAAGAGCGATATAGGTCAAAAGACTGGAAAGTACGGCCGCTCCAGTTTCAGCTAAAATGTAGGAACCCAAGATTAATATTATTCCTACAAGTAAAATAGTTACAGTTTCATTCATTACAGGGAAAATATTGTTCCATAAATGCATTTTTCTGCTGCTGTGCGCAATTCGATCTAATATCTCTTCAATTTTTTTTAGGATATAGGATTGCTTATGAAAAATATGGATCGGTCGAATTCCTTGCAGGCATTGGAGGATTTGATGGCTGAATTCAAAAAGATGGTGGGTAAGCTGTTCTGAAGAGCGAGTGACTTTTTTTAACAAAACCTTCTGGATAAACGCAAATAATCCAAACAATAAAATTGTTAAGACAGTCAATCGAGGGGAGATCAAGTATAAAATGCAAGTCAATCCAATAATCATAAAAAAGGAAATAGAGACTCGATTTAACAATTCGAAAAATGCAGGGATAAAATTGGATGGGGCTTTTACATACTCATTGAGATCGCCGATTTTATATTGCGAAATAAATGGAAAGCTAAATTTAAAAATCTGTTTGCAAACCTGTTGCTGCGCCGCTGTCTGTACTCTTAATGAAAGGAAAGAAGTGCTAAGGAGGGCGATATAGCTAAAAGCGCCTCTAATTGCCTGAAGGGCGACGGCGGCAAGCACATAAAAATAAAACAGGCGCATGCCTTCCATGGCAAATCCAAATAATTCTGGAATGTTTAGATAGGAGAGGAGGCCGAGGTTCTGGGCTTGTTTACCCTCTAGCGCCGAGAACGCGAGAAGGATGAAGGCAAAAGATCCTCCTTCTAGAATCGCAGTGAGAAGATGAGGAATCAGAATGAGCAATAGATAGCGGCAGTTAGAATATCGATGACCAACAAAAATTTTCCAGAGCGGGGTGTCGGTGTATCGATTCATGGCTGATGCTATTTGAATTCCTGGATTCTCTTTGCTTCGTGGTATAATACCATTTATCCAAATTAAACTTCAGAACTGCAGACGGCGTTTACCTGCGACTCGGCAAAATCCGTTGCGCATTTCTCAACCTTATTTTTGATCAATGGTATAAGAGCTTTTATGACCTGTAGCAGGCTGATCGATTGCATGCAGCGATTGCTCGAGCAGATTTTCTCAAATCCTAAGTGGAGGCAGGGCGCATATCCGCAACTTGGAACTACAGGAATCACCCTGGGGCCAATCCCTCCCCAGCGATCAGGAGACGTGGGCCCATGCAATGCGACCGTTGGACAGCCTAAAGTGGCGGCTAGATGCATGATCCCCGTATCAACGCTTACCACCGCCTTGGAGGAAGCTAATAGCAGGGCCGTTTCCCTAAGAGAGAGCGTTCCTGCGGCCAGATCGATTTTTTCAACGTCGCGGCAAGCCATTCGGACCCGTTCGCATTTTTCGCGATCTTTTGCTGTTCCAGTTAGGGTAATGGAATGGCCTCCATCTGTCAGATAATCGATCAGTTGTATCCAGCGCTCTTCTGGCCATTGTTTGATCGAGGATCTCGATCCGCCGGCATATAAATGAAGTACGATCCGGTTCGACGCAACCATCGCATCTCTTCCCATCGTCAATTTTGTGCTGCTTTTGCTTGGGACGCCCACGATTGAGATGAGTTTTCGATAGTTGTCTAACTCATGAATGAGTTCATGTTCAGCGGTTTTGTCATAAATATAGTGCCGGTATTGACCTGGCGTCTTAAATCCTATCTTGAATTTAGCCTTGGCAAAATAGGTATAGAGGGCATTTAAACGGGCCCATTGTCCAAAATCGATCCATAGATCGAATGTTTCTTTGCGCATCAATGGGATCGCTTTGTGAGGATGCGTGGCTGGAATTTTGACGACGCGAATTCCGGGAATAAGCAGCGCTGCCTCATAATTAGAGGGGCCGCAAAAAAAATGGAATTCAGCTAGAGATAGGCCAAGGCGAAGATCCGCAATCACAGCGCTGAGCAAGATCGTATCCCCGATGGCAGCTGTATTCAGGAGGCCAATTTTCGCTTGTTTTGGCATGGGAGGAAGGAGGCGCTTGCGCTTGAGGCGCCCTAAAAAGAAAACGAGAGGAATGCCGAGATATCGATCGAGAAAATGTAAGAAGCCGCTGCCTCTCATTTGATTACTGCTTTGTGAATTTCCCAACGCATTAAATTAAACGCTCTGCTATTTTTTTTCCATCTATGGAGTTTCGCCCAAAACGGTTGCTTTTAAAAAGTTTTGTCGTCTTGGGTCCTTTTGGGAATATGCTTACCCCAAATTTTTTGCCCGTTTCTTTTCGTCTCTACTACCTCGCTCTGTTAGGATTCCCTCTTTTTTTTCTGAAAATCAGGGAAACCCAGTTCAAATTGGCGCTTTTATTTACTCCCTTTTTCTTCTACTGTTTATTGTCTGCATCCTATGTCGAATTCTATGGGACAGCCAACGAACCATTCCCTCTTTTTCGATGCTGTCTTCTCGTGTGTCAGTTTTTTTTTATTGTTGGAGCGTCTTCAAAAATTACGGATAGAAAAGAGATCCTTGAAATTGTCTATCTCTATTTAAAAGCGTTCTTTGTTTCCATGATGGTCGGGTACGTTTTTTTTGTGGGATATTCCCTTAATATGATTTCGTTTTCTACAATCCAGAGATTTTCCATTGAAGCCCAGACTACAGCGATTGGATGGCTCCGTTTTGCGCCAGGCACTACCGCTAATGAATATGGAATCTGGTCTAGTTTTTTCGTGTCCATCCTTGCAATCCTCTTATTCGATCGATCCAAGCTCTTCTCTGTCTCAAAGAGGAATTTTTCGATTTATTTTATTCTCGCTATCGGCGCCCTTTTGCTGGCGACGACTCGCGCTGCCTACATCTCCAGCGTTCTCTCTCTCTTCTATATTGCCAAGAATAAAAAAAACGCCGCTATATTTATGTTTTATGTTCTTTCAGTTTTCACTGCTATCTGTTTTTTGTTGTTTTATTTTGGGGTCGATATTTTTACTATATTTAAAATTGGGTTTACCGAAAGGTACGATAGCGGATCTTTGGGAAGCAGAACCTTATTTTGGTTGGAATCTTTTAATGTATTCAAAGATCAATTTCTTTTAGGAAAAGGATTTGCTTCGCTGACAAACCTTCATAATGTTTATCTGCAGCTGCTGTTTGAATTAGGGGTAATTGGAATTGTTTTGCTGGTCGGGACTTTGTTGATCTTGTCTGTTGAGAGGTTTTTTAAACGCAATCCAAAATTTATCGAAGACGACGAATGTTCCCGGTTCCTAAAACAAGTCAGAACCATTGGATTGATCCATGTTCTTTGGTTTGCGGCAAGCAACCATAACTTGAATCAGCATTTAACCTGGTTTGTCTGTTTTCTTTATTGCTCTTCATTCATTTTTGAGGAAACAAGCCAGCCAGATCAAGTTTTTCTGGTGCAAAGGGAAAATCTCTACCGTTAGAATCTTTTCGGTACACTCCCTACTTTTTCCTGGGATTTTTTTTAAAGTCCTCTTGGACTTGAGGATCAGATTTCGGATGCGTAGAGCGAGCAGAGATACATGAGAGTCCGCATCGCTCAAGTACGTGATACACACTTGGCAAGGCGTGATCAACGTAAAATTTCTCTCTGAGCAGTACTTGCACATCCTGCCCACGTATTCTGCCGCCTTCTCGATTCTGCTGTAACTCTTCTATCTGTTGTCTAAAATTCTCTTCCTGTGAACAAGGCAATTTTCTTTTGCGCCCTTTGCCCTTCTTTTCTTGCAACCCATTCATGCCTTCTGCAATAAATCGCAATATCCATGAGCGTAAAGTGGGGAAAGTAATTTGAAATATGTTAGCGACTTCCGTTTTTGTTTTACCTGATTGAAGGTATCCCAGCGCTAAAAGTCGAATACGAACCCGTGGATGGAGTTCTTGTTTTGCAAGCTGAAAAAAATCAGTGCCATTTAGCTGAGTCAGTTCTTCTTGAAAGGCATTCATTTTTTGCTCCGATTGTATCGAAAGAACAAAAGATTATACGCTAAAAGTTATTTTTTGATAAATAGTATTATATATACCGCGCGCCGTCATGTCTAGTGAATTGTCATCATAGGCATAGCCCCATCGATCAATTTTTCGAAGTCGCTAATCCCTATAGGGAGTTGGTTTTCCCCCCGCTCATTTTTTCAGGTGCTTATTTAGGATCGAAGCGAGTTTCATCATATGGACCGGCTGCTTGGATCCGAAGACTTTTGCCAGGGCCGCATCGGGGCGGATGAGACGCTTATCGGCAGGATCTTGCAGATTGTGCGCTTTGATGTAGGCCCAGATTTGTTTCGTCGCTTCAGGGCGGGAGAGTTCCGCCATCCCGAGAAGGGATGAGAGTTCCTTGGAGAGTTTATAGGCGGGTTGAGAGATCTTTGTTTTTTTGGATGCTTTTGCTTCGGGAGATTTTTTCCCCGCTTTTCCGAATTTGCCGCCGCGGCGTCCCTTTTTTACGTAGGGAGTCTTTGGATGATTGGGGTATTTTGCGGCCAATTGGTTGAGAGCGCTGACGATCACGTCGCAATCGGGGTAATTGGTGCAGGAAAAGAAGATTTTGCCGAAGCGGGACTTGCGGGCTGTGAGGCGGCCGTCGCAGCCGATGGCAGGGCAGGCGGGCAGCTCTTCAGGTTTGTAGACTTTCTCCCCTTTTTTCGGGATGTTGATGATCCCCTTGCATTCGGGGTAGCGGCTGCAGCCGAGGAACGGGCCGAAACGGCCGTGGCGCAGAGCGGTGGGAGAGCCGCACTGCGGGCAGGGCTGGTCCCACTTGAAGTTGGGGTCGTAGTCGGATTTATTGAAGGCGATGGCTTCGATCGGAGTGGTGTAATCGCAGCTGGGATAGTTGGAGCAGCCGTAGAAATACTTGCTGCGAGACCAGATTTTTTGGAGCTTGTGGCCGCATTTGGGACAATCGATATCGGTGAGGAGCTTGGGGACGACGGCGTCCTTTTCGGCTTTCTCGACGAGGGGGATGAAGTCGTGCCAAAAATCGCGGATGAGATCTTTCCAGTTCTTATTGTGCTCGGCGACTTGTTCGAGAGCCTCTTCCATCTGGGCGGTAAAGGTGACGTCCATGATGGGAGGGAAATTCTCCTCGAGCATCTGAGCGATCACTTTCCCAAGTTCGGTGGGTTTGAGAGCCTGGTTTTCCTTGATCGTGTAATCGCGGCTTTGAATTTTGTTCATGATGGACACATAGGTGGAGGGGCGGCCGATACCGAGGCGTTCGAGTTCCTTGATCAAAGAGGCTTCAGTAAAGCGGGGCGGGGGTTTTGTGAAGGACTGATCGGACATGACGTCGACGAGAGAGAGGGGCATGTTGGGTTCGAGAGGGGGAAGATTTTTCGTTTCATCCTCGTCTTCAAGGAGCCCCCGATCCTTTTTCTCTTCATAGGCGGCCAAAAATCCGTTGAACTTGATGGTAGAGCCGGTTGCGCGCAAGACGAGGTTCTGATCGGTTTCGATATCGGCGGAAACCGTATCGTAGATAGCTGGATTCATTTGGGATGCGATGAAACGGCGCCAGATGAGGAGATAGAGTTTGTATTGGTCGATGGTGAGGTATTGGCGGATCCGTTCGGGGTCGCGGCCCAAGTTGGTGGGGCGAATCCCTTCGTGCGCTTCCTGCGCGGTCTTCTTGGAGGCGTAGAAGCGGGGTTGTTCAGGGAGATATTCAGTTCCAAAGTGGCTGAGGATATAGTTGCGGGCGCTGGCGATCGCTTCGGGAGCGATGTTGACCGAATCGGTACGCATATAAGTGATCAACCCCTCGGTCCCCTCCTGGCCCATGTCGATCCCTTCATAGAGTCCTTGGGCGACGCTCATCGTCCGCGAGACGGAAAAACCGTAGTGGCGGCTCGCCTCTTGCTGCAGAGTCGATGTGATGAAAGGGGGAACCGGATTCCGTTTTCTCTCTTTTTTTTCGACGTTGGCGATGCGGTAGTCGGCGATTTTGAGTTTTTCGACGATTCCATTGGCTGTAGCTGCATCGGGAATGAGGAAGCATTCCTTATTTTCGGTCTTTTCCTTTTCGACTTTGAGGCCATTCACAGTATAGAGGGAGGCGAGGAAGGGGCGGTCGATCGATTTGCCTTCGAGAACGGCGCCGATGTTCCAATACTCGACAGGAAGGAAGGCGTCGATCTCCTTTTCCCTGTCGACGACGAGTTTAAGGGCGACGGACTGGACTCTGCCGGCAGATGTCCCATGCCGCCCCCGTTTCACTCTGCGGGTGAGGATCGGGGAAATTTTATAGCCCACGATCCGGTCAAGGAGTCGGCGCGCTTGCTGCGCGTTGACGAGGTCCATGTCGATATCGTGAGGATCGGCAAGCGCTTGCTGCACCGCGTCTTTCGTGATCGATTGAAAGGCAGCCCGCTTGATTTTTGTTCCTTTAGGGAGGATCGAAGCGATATGCCATGCAATCGCCTCCCCTTCGCGGTCGGGATCGGGAGACAGGTAGACGACGTCGGCTTTTGCGGCGGCTTCCTGGAGCTTCTTAATCACCTCTTTCTTGTCGGGCATGGTGACGTATTTGGGCTCGAAATCATGCTCTACATCGATTCCAAATTCTTTTTGAGGGAGATCGCGGATATGGCCTACGGAAGATTCAAAAAAATAATGGGGTCCAAGAAATTTCCGAAGCGT
>CAZVXG010000014.1:0-11379 GCA_964631635.1 uncultured bacterium
CCGGCTGCACCAACCGCCGCTTTCTGCCGAATCTCGTGAAAAAACGCCTTTGGATCCCCGAGGAAAAGCGGTTCATTACCCTCCGCCTGTCCACCGCCGCCCTGCGCACGATCGATAAGAAAGGGGTCAGCGCCGCTATCCATAAAATGCGCAAACAGGGAAAAAAAGTTTCATAGATTTCTAAAGTATATTATAAAGGACGGATTTAGCAGCGCCCTTTATGATGTTTGCAAAAACACAACCGCTTCCAAGACGCTTCCACGTCCTTCCAAAAAAGAAACGCCGCAGCAGCTCTTTTTTCCTTTACCTACCCTTTATCGTCGCGTTCTCCATCTGGTTCGTTTGGCGTTCGCTAACGCCCACGCTTCCTGCTGCGAATGAACCTCCGCGGCTCTATTCCAACCAATGCCAGCAGGACTTGACCCTCACGTTTCTCGAAGCGATCCGAAGATCGACCCGCTCGATCTACCTCGTCATGTTTGGCTTAAGCGACCCAGCCATCCTCAAATCGCTCAAGGAAAAAGCGAGGCGCAAGATGCAGACAGAGATTTATTACGACACCAATGGCTCCCCTAACCTCTATCGGGTCCTGCAAGAGTGCGAGGTTCATCCGATCCGCCAGACAGGCTTCATGCATCAGAAAATCCTCATTCTCGATGAAGAAATGGTGTTTTTGGGGTCGGCGAACATGACGACGCAGTCCCTCCGGATGCACGATAATCTCGTCGTGGGACTCGCCAATAAGACAATCGCCGCCTTCCTCAAGGAAAAAACTCCCTATTCTTCCGGACATCTCCGCACTCTGGTGGGAGGGCAGGACGTGGATCTGTGGATTCTTCCCGATCCGAAAGGGCATGCCTGCGCCGAACTCAAAAAAAAAATCCGCAATGCGGGCCGGACTATCCATGCCGCTCTCTTTACCTTTACCCACCCTACCCTGTTGGATGAGCTGATCCTCGCCCATAAACGGGGGGTCAAAGTGACGCTGGTGATCGACATGCACTCAGGGCTAGGCGCCAGCGCAAAAAACGTAGCCGCATTGCAGAAGGCGGGCATACGGATCCTGTTCAGCCAGGGAGTACAGTTACTGCACCATAAGTTCGTCTACATCGACGAACAGACGCTGATCGCCGGTTCCGCCAACTGGACGAAGGCGGCTTTTACAAAAAATAGCGATTGTCTGATTATCCTCAATAACTTATGTCCTGATCAAAAGGCCTTCATGAACTATCTCTGGCACCGGATTGCCACATCGGCTCAAGAACCTTTCTCGAAATACTAGGGAGTGTACTGAAAAGATTCTTCTGTCGATTTTCGCCCACTGCCTTTTTTATAGATTGAGAATTTTTTAGGATGGCTAAGATCCAGAGAATTGAATGAATGCATTCTGTGCTATATGAGCCACGATCGGGTAGATAGGATTATTGGTCCACTCCATCAAAGCGCCCATCCACATTCCCCCTAGAAGCGTGACGATAAAACACACATTCCCCAATTCTTCCGCTCCTGGCATGGTCTCTCTAATTGGAGAATAGTGAAGGCTAACAAACATGAGGGAGGTCAATGCGATACGGGCAATCCGTGCCACATTTGAATCCAGAAACTTTTGTACCGTCTGATTGCTGTGAAAAATTGTCTTGGGGAGGTCCTTTAGTAAAATCTTTTGCATCCCAACTCGATAACTAAGCTCTTCATAGATAGGACCCGCCACAACGCTTGATATAACATTACTGAGATTGTATTTTTTTTCTAAATACAGATAGGGGAAATACAAGTAATCATTTAGAGAAACGATTACTTGTGGTATTTGGCGCATTAATGATAGCTTCGCAGGAAGGGCTTCCACAACGTGTTCTGTGATTTCACAAATGACAGGAGGCATAGCGATAGCTGCCAGGCCATGTAATATAGATTTAATTTTCATCATGTTTACGACCAAATAGTTGAATTACGTATAAATTATAGTTAATTATATTATCATTAATGACAATTATTTTACAATAATTGTTATTAAATCACAATATTTATGATCAATGTAAACATTTTTTAGAAATGTCCGCTTTTTGGTAACCGTAAGCTATTGGTTACCAAAGAGGAGTCAGCTAAACATGGAGCATATCTCAATAATTTTAGCCAGTAGACTGGGTAGGGCCATATTTCCATTTTCCTGGTAAGAAAAAAGTTCACCGCAGAAATGGTTTATATGGGTCAATGAATTCGTATATTTTAACACATGTAACCCGTCCCAAGAATGGATGGGTTAGTTAATCGCATTGATTATTAAACTGTTACGTAATGATGACAGAGCACTAGTGAAGTAAAAATCCCCATTTTTCCATTAAAGGGAGATTGTCTTGCACAAATTTGGGAAAGGTGGAATCGAGTTTTACGACTCGATATTTATCGGACAAGGCTTTTCTGATCGCTGTTTGGTTTTTATAATCTGGCGTGTCGTATTCTGCATGAGAAAAAGATTCAAGCTTTTTGAGATTCCTGGCCTCTCCCCCCAAGTAGGTGAAATGCCATCCGCCTCGTCCCAGGATCTTCATGAACCCATCTCTTCTTCTATTCTCTCTTAACCATTGTGGGGATTTATTTTTCAGTCCCGCAAATATTATGGCCGCTGATCCAAGCCATGTTTGAGGGCTGCGTGTATTCATATAAAATCGATAGTGATCTTGATCAAATCCAAATATCGACCGCCCATTGTAAAAATAAGCAGCAACCATCTCATCGATTGCATCGGCTCGCACAATCTCATCTACATCTGAAATGATAATCAAATCGGTATCGGAGCATTGTTTCAGCCCTCGCATAATTTGGTTTCTCTGATAAAATTCTCGATCCCATGGCGAAAGAACATCGAGCCGATCTTCCACTACTACATGGATCACTTTATCTAGAAATTTCGTGAAACGTTCCTTATTTTCCTGAAAATAAAGTGGCTTTGAACTTCCTCTAAATGTTTCTACCGATTCAACAAGGACAAATTTATCAACTTTATCATATAGTTCATTAAACCGTATTTCTAAAAGCTCTAACTCGTTAAAAAAAATAAAACAATCGTATACCTTTGCATGCAAAGATAACGACATTAAAAGCAACAGGAGTACTTTCATTAGTAAAACATCTCAACTAATTTAGACATAATAAGAGGCTCTTCTGAACGGGAAGAGTCCCATGTACTTTTCACTCTAATTTGATAAATGTTCTCGGGAATTTGATCTTTATTTTTTTCCCATTCCTCGAAAGACTGAAAACAATACATGCGCGAAGGAAGAAGAGAAGCTCCATAATGATTGAGAAAGAGACCCAAAGTCACATCATCGGCAACTTGTTGATTCAATAACTGATGCTTGTGAGCAACAATCAATTCCATCAAATCGGGAGATAAGATAAAGCCGCTACCAGATCCTACAAATTGACCGTTAAACTGAGAGACGATGAGAGGTACAGCAGAATACAGTCCTGTTTTAGGAAAAGTTTTCAATTGATTTAACAACCTCGGAAAAATATAAAAAGAAGACAAATTCGTCCTCAGAATATAATCGAACTCTTTTATTCTTGGCAAAAAGACTTCCATAGACAAAATTGTTTTGTTCAGGATACCAGGATTGAGCCCTTCAGACGTCTTGACCCAAAGAGTATCCCCCTCTATCGCATAGGGAGTAAGTAATTTTTCATCTCCTCGAATGAAATAAGCCTCCACATTCTTTTGATCCAAATACATATAGAAACGCCAAATATTTTGAAGCCGCTCATATACAGGATGATTATCGGAAGCGATAATAAGGACCAATAATTTATTCGCATGGAGAGAAATGGCAAATAAAAGAAAAAAAACCAATTTCATAATCTACTTTTTGCAAACTCTCGATTTTTAGAAACGCGACTTTTATATTGTTCGGGCAACTTTGGATTGGCCAAAAGTTGAGAACATGCATTAAATCCTTCCTGATATTTGCCGTACAATAAAGCGTTGTTGGCAAATTCTATAAGAAGGGTATGATTTTCAATTTCAGTTTCCGCATGAGAGTCCTGAACCTGAAGAAGGGAAAGGGCATAATTCGAGACAAGATATCCAAGGAAAACATTTCCCTGCTCGCGGTATATCTGTGCAATATAAAAAAGAGGATCCACTCTTGCGGGAAACGATGAATGAGCTTGGAAATAGCTTTGAAGAGCCAGCGCCTTCTCTCCTAAATTCATCTGTGCTCTAGCTAAATGCATCCAAGCCATAAGCGTTTCTTCTGTATTCTGACTCTTCATCGACACTCTTTTCGTGAACCAATCACAAGCATCTTGAAATTGCTCGAGAGACAAATATTCTAGCGCAAGATAATAAATGGACCTTGCATCGTTTGGATTTTTTTGCACTTCTTTTTTTAGACAAGTTAAGTTATCAAAACGAAAAACAACTTCTATATTGCATGCGTTAGTTAACTCTCCAATAAGTTCAGAATCTGTTTGTTGAGTCGAAATAAGCATATCATAGGAGACTCCTGTCCATTCCCAATCGAGTTGATTGCGAATCAGAGCAATGCGTTGGGCGTTTGCCTGATCTTCACCCCACTGCCGGAGCTTTGTGAAATAACAATCTTTATTCAATCGAGGTAAGGTAAAATTATTGGAAAAGTCCCAAATCTCATACGGCTCCATCACAAGAGTATAGTTTGTTTTAACTCTAGATAGACTCAGTGCTTTGTTGCGATAAAAGGTGAGGTTCATATCCGCCACTTCATGCAGCTCACCAGGGATCTGTTGTAGACATTCACATACGATTTTTTGCGTCCCATCTGTGGATCCAAGATCAAAAATCACCCAATAATCAATGAAGCCTTTGACTGAATTCAAACATTTTTCAATCACATCGCTTTCATTCTTTACGACCATGTTGAGGCAAATTGTTTTGTGTGTAGTCGCGCTCTCTATGCCGAAGAGGGCAGCCGTCCAAACCCAGGTAAAACAAAGAATTTTTTTCATAATCCATTCGATCATACAAACCCATTGATTTACGATCAATCGAATCCCCTTAGTTCTTTAGGTATAAAGGCCCTGACTAAAGCCAGTGAACTGTTACACTTGATTTTCCCCATCCCTTCCTATACGATGAGCTTATGTCTTTATTTGCGATCGCCCTCTCCCTCTTTCTCTTGATGGATCCCATCGGAAATATCCCTTTCTATATCAGTTTTCTAAAAGGTCTTGATCCCAAGCGGCAAAGAAAAATTATCTTCCGGGAGCTGATCATCGCCCTCGCGATCATCATCCTCTTTACCTTCGTGGGAGAAGGGCTGATGGGGTTCTTGAACGTTAAAGAAGACACAATCCAGATCGCCGGCGGCATCATCCTCTTCCTCCTCTGCCTGAAAATGATCTTCCCCGTTCCCCGTGATGCGAACGATAGCCTCCCCCATTCCACCGAGCCGTTCATCGTTCCGCTCGCTGTCCCCCTGGTCGCCGGCCCTGGCGTCTTGGCTGCGGTGATGATCTATGCGCGCCAGGAGGCCAATGAATGGATCATGGTCGGAGCGATCCTGATCGCTTGGATAGCATCGCTCATCATCCTATTGGCCTCCTCTTTCCTTAAAAATATTTTAGGCTGGAGAGGCATCCTCGCTTTGGAGCGATTGATGGGATTGATCTTGACCTTGATCGCGATCCAAATGTTCTTAAGCGGGGTCGCCTCCTTTACCCAGCATACCCAGCATACCCAGCATCTAAAATCCTGATATGGCTCGCTATAAATTGACCGTCTCTTACGATGGCACAGCCTATTTTGGCTGGCAAAAGACACGGATGGGGCCGAGCATACAAGAGACCCTGTCCTATGCCATTTTGCAAATCGCGCCAGATGCTCCCCTCCCAGAAGCTGCCAGCCGCACCGATCGCGGGGTTCATGCGGAAGGGCAGATCGTCTCGATCGATTTACAAAAAGACTGGGAACCCAAACAGCTCCGGCAAGCCCTGAATGCATACCTTCCTTCCGATATCAGGATCTTAGGCGTAGAGCGCGCAGCAGCCGATTTCCATCCCACTTTGCAAGCGATCGGGAAAGAATACCGCTACCGCCTCTGCCTTTGTCCGGTCCAGGACCCGATCCATCGCCTCTATTCATGGGCCCAGCCGCCTCTCGATTTGCATCGAATGGAAACAGCTGCCCGCGATCTTCCCGGGACCTGGGATTTTTCAGCTTTGGCCGGCGAGGCCAAAGAAAATCCTATCTGTACGATCGACCGGATCGAGATGACCCCTCTCCCTGGAGAGCGGCTCGAAATCGGCATCTCCGGCAACCGGTTCCTCTATAAAATGGCCCGTAACATCGCCGGAACGCTGGTCTTTATCGGAAGGGGTAAACTTCCCGTCGATTGCATCCCCGAGCTCTTGGCGTCGCGCGACCGGAAACGGGCGGGCATGACGGCCCCGGCGCACGGCTTAACCCTCTGCCAGGTATACTATGAAAAAAGGAATGATCCTCATGATTAGTCGTAACGATCCCTGCTGGTGCGGCAGTAGACAGAAGTGGAAAAAGTGTCATTACCCGCGGCTAAACCCCAATTCCTCCTCATTGGCTAAACAATATCTCGACGAGTATGGGATCATCTTGAAAACGCCCGGCCAGATCGAGAAGATCCGAAAAGCCTGCGCCGTCACCGCTCGAATCCTCGATGCGCTTTGCCGTGCCGCCGTCAAAGGCGTTACGACCGAGCAGCTCGACCAACTTTCCCGCCGCCTGCACAAGGAAGCAAACGCCATCCCTGCCGACCTGGGATATGGGACCCCCCCTTATCCGAAAACCATCTGCACTTCCCTGAACGAAGTGATCTGCCATGGCATCCCAGACGAGCGCCCCCTGCAGGAAGGAGACATCCTCAATATCGACGTCTCCTCAATCGTAGACGGCTATTTCGGCGATTGCAGCCGGATGATCTCGATCGGCGAGATCTCTCTGCCAAAACAACGGGTCGTAGAAGTATCGCATACGTGTCTCCAACTGGCGATCGAGGCCTGCAGACCGGGCGCGCCGATCTGGCACATCGGAAAAGTCATCGAAGACTACGCCAGAGCGCACAAATGTTCCGTTGTCAACCAGTTTGTAGGCCACGGGATTGGCGTTGCCTTCCATGAACCTCCCGAGATCCCCCATCACTACAACGATCTCGATATTCCAATGGTGCCAGGAATGATCTTCACGATCGAGCCGATGATCAATGCGGGCGTTCGAGATGGAGTCATCGATCCGATCGACAAATGGACGGTGAGAACCAAAGACGGCAAGCCTTCAGCCCAATGGGAGCATACCCTCCTCATCACCGACACGGGCCGCGAAATCCTGACTGATATACACAAAATATCTTAAAATAAGAGATCTTGCTGGGCGGCTTTTTTTGTCTTTTTCTTTTTCTTTGGGACGAGAGCCTCTCTGAGGGTCTCTTCAAGAGAAAGCTGTCCAGGCAGCGAGAGCGCCTTCTTTTTGCCGGAGAAAGCCTCTCGGATCGTATTCCCGGGAGAAGACTGCGCAGGCGAGTTGGTCAAATGGGTGACGATCGCTTGCAGATCTTCATTCTCTTTCCGAAGGGTCGCTGCTTCTGCATCCAAACAATCGAGTTCGGCAAGCCACTCGCCTGACAGAGGACCTGAATCCAGGCTCCGCTCCTCTTTTTCGATCCGGATCGTCTGAAGCTCGGTATCGGCTTTGAAGAGGCTCTTGCGGGTTTCATGGAGAATCCGATTCCTCTCTTCGAATTGGCTTTGGAGCTGCCTATATCGAACTGCGACATCCGCCAGAGCCTGGATCTTTTCTTCCGCCTCGCCCAACTGCCGTTTGAAATCATCCCGCTCCTGCTTCACAGTCTCGATCGGGCCTTGCAAATTCTCTTCCAATTCCCTGGCTCGGATGCTCTCTTTAGCATGGAGCCGGACCAGCGTTTCATTGATGAGATGGGTCTGCTCTTTTGCTACCCTGGCACTGTTGAGCTGTTGCAAAAGGCTCTTGTTCTCAAGCGAAAGATCGGTCTGCTTGATCCTAGCGATCTCCTTTTGAAGATCCTCATGCTCCAGAAGCAGTTGCGAAAATGCCCGCTTCTCTTCCAGGCGCTGCTCTTCCAGCCTCTGTTTTTCCGCGTAATGGCTGCCGTTTTCCTTGCGCAATACATCGTTAAGGATTTCGAGCATCGCTTTTTCGGTTTGGAGTTCTTCGAGGTTGCTCTGCAGCTCCCCGATCTTCTTTGAGGATGCGATCTGGCCATCTGCCCCCTGTTTCCGTTCGAGAGCGATCTCTTCTTCGAGATTCCCAATCGACGACTCTTTCGCTTGGAGTTGGGCTTGGAGGGCGGAAGATGCTAAAAAAGCGGTTTCGAAAGAAAACGCTGTGATGAAAAACGAGCAGGCAAGCGTTGCTTCCAAGCCGAGGCGCCAGAAATGGTGCGATTCCACAAAACTGTGGGCAAAGATCCCGGCAGCGATCATCAAGATCAGGGCATAAAGGCAGCCCAGCATCCGCAGCCTCGCGCTCAAGGCAAGGCCGATGCATCCGGCGAAACATAAATCGAAGGGGATGCTCCCCTTTGCTGCGAGAGCAAGGCTCAAGCACAAACCGATCGGCCCGGCGATCTGCCAAAAATATGTCTGTTCTTTTGTCATAGCAATGCGAGCGCTCTCCCTACAGTGAGGAATCCCTGTTCGAATCGATGCATGTCAAAATGTTCGTTCGGAGCATGGATCTCGTCGTCAATGAGTCCATACCCCATGCCGACGACCTCGGCTCTGGAACACTTGGCCAAAGCGGGCACGATGGGAATAGACCCTCCCGACAAAATGTAGCGGCATTTCGCTCCGGTCACTTCAGAGCAGGCCGCAGCAACCGCTTGGGACAATTTCGATTTCGGGCTGCTCCGGAACGGAGGCGCTCCCTTATGTTGCACCACTTCTATTTTCATGCCGGCAGTCACCTGCCCTTTGAGGAATTTTGCCACAGCGGCGCCGACTTTTTCCGGATCCTGGTCCGGGACAAGCCGGCAGGTGATCTTTGCGTGCGCAGATGCCGGGATGACAGTCTTAATCCCGGCGCCGGTATAGCCTCCGGAGATTCCGTTGAGTTCTAAAGTCGGGCGGAAGCAATTGGCCTCGTGCAAAGTGCGCCCTTTTTCTCCTCCGAACGCCTCGATGCCGAACTGTTTCGTATAGTAGGCTTTGTCATAGCGGCAGGCGTAGATGTTTTTCTCTGCTTCAGGAGAGTCGACTACTCCGTCGTAAAATCCGGGGACCTGCACCCGCCCGTCTTTGTCCCAAAGCTTGGCGAGCAATTCGACAAGCGCCCGGTTAGGATTGTAGGCAATGCCGCCGTAAAGGCCCGAATGCATATCGGCCTTCGAGCCGGTCAAAGTCACTTCCAGAGCCGTCAGGCCTCGCGCGCCAAGGGAAACGGCCGGTATGTTCCGGTCGAATTGATCAAAATCGACCACGAGCAAATGATCGGCGCGCAGTTTGGATTGCAGATTCGGCAGCACTTGCGAGAGTCCCAGGCTGGCAGATTCCTCTTCCCCCTCGATACAGAATTTAAGGTTTACGGGCAACGCCCGACCTAAATCCTTCCAACAAAGTACAGCGAGGATCGCGTAGAAAATCTGCCCTTTGTCATCGACCGCACCCCTGGCGAAGATAGAACCTTCCCGCTCCGTCGGTTCGAACGGAGGGCTTTTCCACAGATCGGCCGGATCGGCCGGCTGCACATCGTAATGGCCATAGATAAGAACGGTCGGGGCTTTTGCCCCTGCGCTTAAGTCTTCTGCATAAATCAGAGGCAGTCCAGGAGTCTGGATCAATTCCGAACGGATTCCCCCAGCCTGCAAATAGGAGCAGAGCCATTCGGCGCAATTGCGGCAATCCTTCCGATAGGCGGGATCGGCGCTGATCGAGGGGAATCGGAGGAACCGAAAATAGCCTTCGCGGATTTTTTCGCGGCGCCCAGAGAACCAATGCTGCAGGTCGGCGATCGTCGCCATCCATTACTCCTAAATCGACTATCGCATTTTGTGCCGGGAGATCCGTTCGTGGAACGCCAGGCTGGCGTTTTCGATGAGGAATTCGGCGAGCGTCTCATCCCCTTCGAAATTGAGTTCTACCTGCATTTCCCCTTTCTCGGAAGGTTCGGTGCAGGTGATCAACACGTAGCAAGTGCATTTTGGGCCCAAAGCCTTCTGGATCCAATCCATTGAAGCCTCCTCTGGATGTTTATGAATTTGGATCGTTCGTTTTCTCATTCAAAATCTCCTCGAAAGGATTGTTCACGCATCATTGCGGAGCGCCCTTATTTCTAGCAAACGAATTCCGCCGTCTGATAAAATCGTTTCATATACTCAAAGGGATTTTTATGGCTATCGCCAAGCGAATTTTTTTATTCCTCGCTCTGAACTTCCTCGTGATCCTGATGATCACGATCGTCCTCGATTTGCTCAACGTCAAGCCATTCCTCTCTTCTTATGGGATCGATCTGAAATCCCTCCTGATCTTCTGCCTGATCTGGGGGATGGGAGGAGCGCTGATTTCGCTCTCCCTTTCCCGCGTTATGGCGAAATGGATGATGGGCGTGCAGATCGTCGATCCGAAAACCCACGACCCGGAACTGCGCCACTTCGTCGAAACCGTCCGCAAATACACCAAACGCTCTGGATTGCCCCTCCCTCAAATCGGCGTCTATCAATCGAATGAGGTGAATGCTTTTGCGACGGGACCCACGAGCAGCCGCTCATTAGTCGCCGTGTCGAGCGGACTTTTGCAAAAGATGAATGAGAGCGAAATCGAAGGAGTGCTCGGCCACGAAATCACCCACATAGCGAATGGAGACATGGTCACGATGACCCTTTTGCAAGGCGTCGTGAACGCATTCGTGATGTTTTTGGCTCGCCTCCTCGCCTATGCCGTTTCGGGACTCGGCAGAAACCGCCAGAGCGGCTCCGGAGGGAGCTACATGAGCTATATGCTCTTCGTCTATCTCTTCGAAGTGGTGTTCATGATCCTCGGATCGCTCGTCATCGCCGCCTATTCCCGTTTCAGGGAATTTAGGGCGGATGCGGGAGGCGCAACGCTCGCCAGCAGAGATTCGATGATCTCGGCCCTCCAACGGTTGCGCGCTCTTCAAGAAATCAAGGATATGCGGAGTGAGAATCCAGCCATGGCGGCATTCAAGATCTCTCATCCTGGCAAGAAAGGATGGATCCGTTTCTTCTCCACCCATCCTCCTCTGGAAGAGAGGATCGAGCGGCTCCAAAGAAAGCGTTAAATATACACAAAAAAACTGAAGAGTTGGCGAGATCCTAGGTCGAAGCCCCCTGTAGACGTGCGGGGACATGTCCAACGGCCTATCCCCAAAAACGATGC
>CAZVXG010000015.1:0-10940 GCA_964631635.1 uncultured bacterium
TGATCGACGACTACGCGACCTTTCAGCGCTGCAAACACATCTATCAAAAATATGCAGCCGAACATCCTTTGAAAATTGAATTCTATCGCGACAGAATCCCCATGTTCGAGCGGTTCAACGCCGAACGGGAGATCGACCGAGCTGTCCGCCGCAAAATCTGGCTCGGATCTGGCGGCTACCTCTTCTTCGACCGGACTGAAGCGATGCATACCATCGACGTCAACTCGGGGCGCAGCTCCGCGAATCCCTCAGGAGTAGACGTGGAAGAAACGCTCGTCCGGATCAATCTCGAAGCAGCTGAAGAGATCGCGCGCCAACTCAGGATCCGCAATATCGGAGGTCTGATCATCTGCGATTTCATCGACATGCGCTCCCGAAAAAACCAAAAGCGCGTCCTGGAACGGCTCAAAGAATGCATGAAGGAAGATTCGGCTAAATGTATGATTCTCAGCATGAGCGAATTCGGCCTCATCGAGATGACCCGCCAGAGGAGCCGCGAATCGCTGTCTCAAACGATCTATACCAGCTGCCCCTATTGCATCGGCTGCGGTCTTGTGAAGAGCCATGAAAGCGTCTCAGTGGAGATCGAGCGATCGCTGAAAAAGCTCATCCTCTCTCAAAATCAATTCGCTTTGAAGCTCGTCACCCACCCCGACTTGAACCGATATCTCGACGGCGGAGACAAAGATTATTACGTCAAGATCACCGGGAAAGCGAATGCCCATCTCGAATTTGCGGTGAATGACGCGCTTCATTTAAACGATTACCTCTTTTATTCCACTCTCAATGGCCAAAGAATCGACGCATGAACTATTGCTTCGCGAGGCGCTCGCCGCCTTCGATCAGAGGATCCCGGCTAAATACCGGGCGATTCTTCTCCAGTTCGTCGACTGCTACCGAAGAGCCCTGGGTCCCCTTCTCTTCGACGATGCGATCCCCCATCTCCTTCTTTTTTTTCAACTCATCGAACCCCAATTCCATGCGCCATTCGTTTTTGAGCCCTATCACCGGAAAGTCCGCCACCCGATCGACTACTACCAGTTCGGACTCGATTTTATCCGCCCGCTGATCGACGCATCCGCTTCGCGGATTTTTGGAGAGCAGCATCTCGATGCGATACAAAAAAGAATCCACCTTGGCGAAAACGCGATCCTGCTGGCGAACCATCAAACCGAAACCGATCCGCAAGCGATTGCGATCCTTCTGGAAAAACGGTACCCTGGAATCGCCGAGCAGATCATCTACGTCGCCGGAGAAAGGGTCGTCTTAGATCCATTGGCCATTCCCTTCAGCATGGGATGCGATCTTCTTTGCATCTACTCGAAACGCTACATCGACCAACCGCCCGAACTGAAAGCGCAGAAACAATTGCACAATAAAAATACGATGGAAAGGATGAGCCGCCTCCTTCAGGAAGGAGGGAAGATCATCTATGTGGCGCCGAGCGGCGGCAGGGACCGGAAAAACAGCGCAGGGCGGATCGAAGTCGCCCGTTTCGATCCGGCCAGTATCGAATTCTTCTACCTGATGGCGAAAAAAGCCAAGACCCCTACCCATTTTATCCCCTTCGCTCTCGCTACCTACGATCTTCTCCCTCCTCCAGAAACGATTCAAACGCAGCTCGGCGAAATCCGCACTGCCAAAAGAACCCCGGTTTTCCTCTCTTTCGCACGCCCCTTCGACATGGAAGCCGAGTCCACAACTGCTCCTCTTTCGAAAGAAAAGAGAAGGGAAAAGCGGGCGGAGCAAATCTGGACCCTCGTCAACGAGATGTATCAAACTTTGAGTAAAAAATTATGAAATTCATTCTAAAACCAATTGCAAACCTAGCCATTTTCCTCACCCTTGCAGGGTTTCCCGGTAGTAAGAGCGCCCCCTTCTCCGAAGTGGCAGACACCTCTTCGCTGCCGCTTCTGAATCCCGATTTTGCCTCTTGTCAAACCGCCAAACTGCGGCTCGATAATGGATTGGAGATCCTGTTGATTTCCGATGCAGACACGGAGATGTCCGCCGCTTCGGTAGCCGTCGAGGCTGGCTCATGGAACGATCCTCCCGCTTTTCCCGGAATGGCCCATTTCTGCGAGCACATGTTGTTCATGGGTACGGAAAAATATCCTGACGAGAATGAGTTCCTCGCCTCCATTTCCGATCATGGAGGGATGGCGAACGCAATGACGGTATCCAATCGCACAATCTATATGTTCTCTTCGAATGAAAAGGGCTTTCTCTCCCTGCTCGACCGATTCGTCCATTTCTTCATAGATCCTCTCTTGAAACCTGACAATATCTCCAGAGAAATGCACGCCGTCGACCAGGAATTCGCAAAAAGCGTCGAAAATGATGGATGGCGCACCATGATGGTCCTCAAAGAGACTGGCAATCCCGACCATCCCAACCGGATGTTCAATTGCGGCAATTCGGCTACCCTTTCTCAAATCCCCCAAAGAGCCCTGGTCCAGTGGCATCGCGCTCATTATAGCGCAGACCGGATCCATGCCGTCATCTATTCCTCCTTAAGTTTAGACACTCTCAAAAAAAACGCGCTCGAAGCGTTCCAGCAAGTACCCGTCGCTCCCCCCGACTCATTAGACTGTTCCCTTCCCATCACTTCGCCTCAGCAACGGGGGCACATCATCTACATCAAACCGGTCCAGGACAAGCGGAGCCTTTCCCTTCTTTGGGAACTGCCCATATCCCTTTCCGATGACCCCACCCATTCGGCCGACGCAATCGCCTACGCCCTCGAGCGAGGCCAGAAAAACAGCCTCTATGAAAAGCTGAAAGAAGAGCAACTCATCGATACTCTTTCGATCGATGTCGAGGATATCGGAGGCAAAGAGCATCGGTTTTTCGAAGTCTCCTTGGAACTCACCGAAAAAGGGATGCAACATCCTGAGCTGGCCATCCTCCGGGTGTTCCAATCGATCGCATTCCTCAGATCCACGGGACTCCCGAACTACCTGTTCCAGGAAATGAATCGGGTCGCAGAGCTCAAGTATCAATATCAAAGCCGCCAGGATCCCTTCTCTTATGTGATGAAAGTCGGCGCCACCCTTCCCGACGAACCCCTCGAAACCTATCCGAGGAACCAGGTGATCGCCTCCGAATATTCTCCTCAGAAAATCGCCGAAGCGGCGAACTGGCTAACGCCCGACCGCTGTACGATCCTTTTTCTTGCCCCCTCAGATCAGCCTTTAGATCGGCGCGAACAGTGGCTTGGCGCGAACTATGCAATCCGCCCCATCCCTGCAGATTGGATGAATGCCTGGGCCACCGCAGCCCCCCACTCTCAAATCCACCTTCCGGAACCCAACCCCTTCGTTCCTTCCCATTTAACCCTCATCCCTGATTCTGATCTCGGAACCGTTCCCGTCCTCATCGCCAGCAGCGAACTGGGAACCGCCTATTACGCCCGTTGTGGAGAATTCAAGAATCCCGAAACATCGATCCGCCTCCATCTTCTTTCCCCGGAACTCAATCCAAGCGCCCGCTCGCAAGTCCTGGCAACGCTCTATTGCAACCATCTCACCGATGCGCTCCATCCCATTTTAGCTGCGGCAAATCAAGCAAGTCTCAATGCCTCACTTGCAGCCGACCATTCCCGCATCCACATCAAGATCGATGGCTTTAGCGAGAAAGCTCCCGTTCTTTTGCAAGCGATCCTCTCTCAGCTTGTCCTCAACCCTCCCACCCGCGAACAATTTTTCAACCTTTATTCCGCGCTCGAAAAAGAATATGCGAACGCCCAAAAAGACCTCTCATTCCGCCAAGCGAAGGACCTTCTCGATTCTCTGATCGACCAGGATAAAGCTGCAGTCCCTGAAAAAGCGCTCGCGCTGAAAGCCATACAATATGAAGATTTCCTCGCATTCCATAAAAAGCTCTTCGAGAAGACCTACATAGAAGCTTTTTTCGGCGGCAATCTCACTTTGAAAGAGGCCGAATCGGCCTGGCTCGATGTGATCCACGCCTTGGGGCGTACTCCATATCCGAAAGCGGATCATCCTCAAACGAAAGTAGCCCGCCTGCCCGATGGGCCCTATTCGATCGCCAAAACCACCGAAGTACAAGGCAATGCCGCCTTTCTTCTCATCGATGAAGGTTCCTTCACGTTTCAAAAAAGAGCCGCGCAGGAAATTCTCGCCGCTGGACTGAAAGAGGCATTCTTCAACGAGCTGAGAACCAAGCAAAAGACCGGCTATATCGCCGCGAGCGACGCCCAAGAGATCGAAGGAAGACTGTTTCAATTCTTCGTCGTCCAATCGAACTCTCACCAGCCGGAAGAGCTGCTCTACCGGTTCGAGCTCTTCCTGGAGGAATTTCTCGAAGCCTTTTCCGTTAAAATTTCCAAAGAGCGATTTGAAACTTTACAGCAAAGCGCGGTAGCATCGATCAAAAATCGGTTCTGCAACTTAAAAGAAAAGAGCGCTCTTTGGGATTTATTAGCCTTCCAATACCGCGACGATTTCCGTTTTCTGGACAAGAGGATTGCTGCGATCCAGAATCTATCCTATGAAGAATTTTCCCGGATTGCGAAAGAATTTCTTTCGCGCGCGAATAAAAAACGGCTGGCCGTTCTTTACGAAGGAAAACTCGCTTCTCCATTTTCCTACGAAGCCACGACGCCGCTCACTCTAAGTGAAATTGCGACCTATGCTCCCAGGCCCGAGAAAGCCAGCGAGGAAAGCGCCGCGGCGGTGAATCCTTAGCAATCGCAGGCTTTCTTAAACGAAATCGAGCGAGCCCGAACGACGCAGCAGCTGTGCTCTGCACAAAGCAAGGAGGGAGGGACGATTTGGTGAAGCGGATTGAAGCTCAAGGGGGCGGCGGGGGACATGCCAAAGGGGTCCCCAAAAACGCATCGTTTTTGGGGATAGGCCATTGGACATGTCCCCGCACGTCTAAAGTAACCGCCTATTCCTATTCTTCATTCATTATCTGTGTAGATGTTTTTCTACTTGGCTGCTGCTGGAGTTTGATCGGAGACTCCAGCAGGGAGGGTGGGCATAACGGTTTTCGAAGGACCATCGGCTTTTGCTTCCGAAACTGCAGACAGATTGATTGAGGCAGCTGCCGTATCAGAACCAGGCGCCGCTTTTTTCTCAAGATTTGCTTGGACAGATTGAGCAGCCTGAGACGCCTCTGGAGCTACTTTCTTAACCACTTCTTTGACTGGAGCCTTCTCACTTTCGGCGGCTGCCGTCGGTTTTAAGACGCTCTTTTCAAGTGTCGGCTGTGCCTTGCAGCCTCTTGAAGGCTGATCCCGATCTGATTTTTTTTGTTGGCAAGCGCAGGCTGCAATCACAACACTTCCTGCCAAAAGCCACTGATGCAACGATTTTTTCATAAATTGACCTCAATTAAGTTAACGAGAAAAATGCTTGAGCTGCATTATAGCCAGAATCGATTTTTATGCAATAGCTTGACGGATCTTTAGCCTAAATGATATTGAAGACGATTGTGTACACTCCAAAAATTAAACTTCGTACGCTTCTTCTCAGCGCCTTCCTATTCATCATCCTAACCTCTTCGCTCGCCATCTTTATCCTTACTTACATGGAAGCCTCGAAGTATTGGCTGGCCATCTTTTTGGGCGTGATTGCCCTCGCTTCTCTTTTAGTGATCATCCTTTCGCATTACATTTCCAAACCAATCGCCGAATTATCCCAGGAAATCGACCGGATTGCAGAGCTCGATCTCGACGGCGACCGAAGCGTCTCGTCGTGGATTTTAGAAATCAGCCGGATCGATGCGTCGATCGCTTCCATGAGGACTGCGCTTCGCTCGTTTGCCCACTACGTTCCAGGAGAGATCGCCAAACGGCTCATGCTCAAAGAACATGAAATCGCCCTGGGAGGAGACAAGAAGACGGTCACGATTTTCTTTACCGATATCTCCGATTTCACCGCAATCGCGGAAGTCTTGCCCATCGAGACGGTCAATGTTCTTCTCACCGATCATTTCGACGCTTTATCGCAGATCATTTTACAATGCGGAGGACTGATCGATAAATATATGGGAGACAGTATCATGTCCCTTTGGGGAACCACTGAAGGAAGTCCCGATCACGCCACGCGAGCCTGCAAAGCGGCGCTCCTATGCCAAGTCCGTTTGTCTGAACTGAACGCAAAGCAAAGACAAGCTAGAATGCCCGTATTCACAACTCGTATGGGAATCACAACAGGCCCGGCGATCGTCGGGAACTTCGGAACCGCGATCAGGATGAATTACTCGGCAATCGGAGATGCGGTGAATATGGCTTTCCGTCTTCAAACGCTCAATAAGATCTATGGAACAAAAATCCTCATCGGCGAAGAAACCGCAAACGCCATTGGACCTCGATTCCTCGTCCGCCCTTTAGAAAGGATCGAGGTAAAAGGGAGGAAAAAAAAACTCAAAGTCTTTGAACTGGTCGGCGCATTCGAGGAAGAGCCCTCCATCGCTCCCACCTCGGATCAGATCGAGCTTTGCACCGCATTTACTGAAGGCTACGCCGCTTTCAAGCGAGGCGATTTGAATGAGGCGAAACGGCTATTTCTAGCCGTTCGCGCCCGCTTTCCTGGCGATCTTCCCACCCAGCTTTTCCTGGATCGTTTGCTCTAGTATCCAACCTTAAATGTTTTCACAAGAAAATGGCCCTAGATTTTTCTGCAGGGCAAAGCGCGGAGATCGAATCCAACTTCCAGAAAGTTAATGAGATCGAGCGCAATGCCATGCTGGAAAAGATAGGGTCAGATTCTCTGGAAAATTTTTAAGGTTGGGTACTAGTTTTTCCTGGCACGGTTTTTGCATGTAGAAAAGGTGCTTAAGACAAAGGAGGGGCACCATGAAGAGTAAAGATCTCCTGAAAAAACTCGCCAAGCTTGAGACGATTAACGATCAGCTGGCGTCCGAACTCAACTACTTGCAGCGGCTGACTCATGCATTGGGCTTTGCGGAAGGACTTAAGACTTTGAAAGCCGCAGCGATCGAAATGCTCGAAGCGGAACGGAAAAAAGGGGTTAAGACAGAAGG
Source organism: uncultured bacterium (assembly GCA_964631635.1). Classification (GTDB taxonomy): domain Bacteria; phylum Chlamydiota; class Chlamydiia; order Chlamydiales; family SM23-39; genus DALYFE01. The sequence goes on from CAZVXG010000015.1 coordinate 7,015, forward strand.
TGAAGCAAATCCTCCTCTGTCCAACTGAAACCTTCCCCATTTTCGAGGAGGGCGTCTGCCGCTTTCCTCTTTTCAACCTTGAGATGCAGCATCTTCTCTTCGATGCTATCAGGGACTAGGTAGCGCCTGGCGATCACGGTCCTCAAGCGGCCGATCCGGTGCGCCCGGTCGATGGCTTGATTCTCTACCGCCGCGTTCCACCAGGGATCGAAAAGAAAGACATAATCGGCTGCAGTCAGGTTCAACCCAACGCCGCCCGCCTTGAGGCTCAAGAGAAAAATGGGCATTTTCGGATCTTCCTGAAACCGGCGCACCCGCTCAAATCGCTCAGCAGGAGGCACCGATCCGTCCAAATAGAGGAATGGAGCATTCAGCGCCGCGCTAATGAGAACCAGCATGGATGTAAACTGGCTGTAGACCAATACCTTCCTCTTTTCAAGCATTGCCTCCTCGATATCGGTTACAAGACGCTCGATTTTCGATCCACCGATCTCGCTTCCAGTCAGGCGCGGATCCGCTGCGATCTGCCGGAGCCGCAAGATCGCTTCGAGAATCTCCATCCGGTGGACCGAACTTCCATCGGAGGCGATCTTCCTCAGCAATCCGGTTCGAATTCCCTCTGAGTACGCGCGATAAAGCTTCGATTGCCCCTCTTCCATCTCGACCCAAACGGTTTGCTCCATCTTTTCCGGAAGGTCGAGTTCGTCTTTCTTTCGCCTGAGGAGGAACGGTTTGATCCTTCGGGCATCGATTTCCTTATCCCGGATCAAGCCAGGCATGAGGAAACGGAATTGCGACTCAAGCTCCTCGGGACGGTTTTCTACAGGCGTCCCGTTCAAGGCGATTTTAAAGCGGCCATTCAAACGATAAGCTGCTTGAGCTGTTTGCGTTGTGGCAGTTTTGATCGCGCTGGACTCATCGAGGACGATCGCTTCCCATTCGATCTGGGAGAGCAGGGATTCGTCGACCCGAAGCCGGGCATAGGAAGTGATGACATACCCTTCCGTGGAGCAGCTGGAGCCCGCGTGGATATGGACGCACGCGCCAGGGAGAAACCGCTCGATTTCCGAGCGCCAATGAAAGAGAAGAGAAGCAGGCGCAACGATCAGGACCGGCAAATTTGTCCTCAGGCGGGAAAAAAATGCCAGCACCTGGACGGTTTTACCCAGTCCCATCTCATCGGCCAAAAGGCCGGAAAAACCGCGGCGTTGCAAAAAAGCCAGCCAATCGACCCCTTTTTGCTGGTGGGGCAATAGAACGCCGCGAAAGGTTGGGTCGGGAAGCGCAGTCTCCCGTTCAGCTCCCTCTTTGAGGCCTCGAACTGTCTGCAGCATCGCCTCTTCCCATTCCACTGCGGGTTGCTCGATCAAGACAACGAGTTCCGCCGCCTGCGCTTTGTTCAAATGGAGCGTCTCTCCCACCCATTCTCCCTCCAGGGCCTCTCCTTTTTTTCGATCGAGCAAGCCAGCGCTTGAAGAATCGATTTCGATCCACAATTTCCCTTTTTTAAGAGCCGCTTTTTTCTCCCCGAACAATGCCGTTGCCCGCACGGCGATTGCTCCTCTCTCAACGCTTACTCTCCATTGCGATCCTGTTTGCCGGACCAGTTTTTTTCCATCTGCGAGAACGATTTCCCATCCCACATCGAGGAGGAGAAGGAGAGCGTCTTGCACTCGATCTACGGCGGCGAAATAACGGGTATTGCCGACTTCTTTGCGAAGATAACCCGCTTCGAGCAGATCTTTTTCCCATGCGGGATTTTCTGCCCCGAGATTCGCGAAACAGCCATTCGGGTCGGTCAATAAGAGCCGAGGGCAGGACGTGCTCCAAAGCATCGGCGGCTCCTCTTCGAGAAATCTTTTTTTCCGAACTCCATCCAGGAAAAGCGGTCCTTTGACGAACGGCTCGATCCATTTCCAGGATACGGGCGATTGGAACGGGAACGACTTTCCCTGCCAGATGCACCAGTTTGGAAAAATCTTCTCGCACGATTCGAGCGGAATGTCCTCTTCCTTGTATTGCAGCCGCGCTGAAAAATGGCTCTCGTCACGCCCAAGCCATAACACCTTCGCTGGGCATTGCCAATCGCAAAGAAGAGATTGGCCTTGATAAAAGACCCGCCCCGTCTTGGCGATGAGGCGCATGGCATCGCTTGCCTCCGTTAGCGCGATTTCGATGTGTTGAAATGGCAGCGTCTCTAAATTGCGCGTAAAGCGAGTGAGGATCTTTCTGAAAAAGGCAAGCGCTTCACGATCCGACTCAATAGCCATTGCGGAAAGCGTATCCCAATAGAGGACCTTGCGGGAAGCCCCTCGCTCTTCGATTCTGACGGTTAAATGCTGATCCTTGAACCCGATCAGGTACTGCAATCGCATGGCATTCTTCGGAAGGGCTTGGCGCTTTCCTTGTAGGGGCGCACGCGGCCTTCCCGGCAGGCGTCGCAGCAGCAGCCGCTATGCGCTCTCAAGCAATCGATGCAGCAGAAAAACAGCGCGTTGCAATCCATGTTGGCGCAATTGTAATAGACGTCGTTTGGCGATGCGCAATAGGCGCAAGCGCTGATCGTCTCCCCTTTTTCGCTCAAGGGAATAACGAGGCGGTCGTCGAAGACGAAGAGTTTACCCTTCCAATGCTCGGAGCCCTCTTCAAGGCCGTATTGGATGACGCCTCCATCGAGCTGGTAGACTTTTTCAAAGCCCTCTTTTTTCAAGACAGCCGAGTAGTATTCGCAGCGGATACCCCCTGTGCAGTACATCATGACCGGCGTATGGGCTGGGTCGCACTGCTGCTTGAGCTGTTTCGCGTACTCGGGAAATTGGCGAAATTGGTCGAGCTGCGGCAATTCGGCCCCCTCGAAATGCCCTGCTTTCCACTCATAGTCATTCCGGACGTCGAGCAGGAGCGTCTCGGGAGTGCGCTCTTCCAGCATCTTCTTCCAGGCTTTGGGCAGGACATGCTTGCCTCTCTCCTCGAAATCGACTTTGCAGTCGATGGCGACGAGCTGCTTACGAACCTTCACCGTCATTTTAGGGAAGACATGTTCGGATGCTGGGTGGATCTTGAAACGCGTCTGCTGAAACCGGGGGTCGGACAGGAGCCATTCCCTATATTCTTCCGCATGGGCGGCCGAACCGCTCGCCTGTCCGTTAATCCCCTGCTCGGAAATGTAGATCCTGCCGCGGAAATCCCGTGTATTAAAAAATTCTTTATGGCGCAGTACCTCAGCTTGAGGCTCGGCGATGCGGGTCAATACGTAGTAGGCCAAAACCGTATAGTCCATAGAGCCAACACTTATACCATTTGGGGAGCGATTTCAACAAGTTGAGACCGCTTTATGCCGCAAAACGACGTATGCAACGCCATCAAGTTTTCAAAAAAAATCTTCTATCTTGTTGGAAAAATCTCTCTTTCGATACACTGTTGTGCTTTAAACCGAACTTTTCTCGGGAGAATCGAATGACTCGTTATAGAGGCCCCAAAAACCGCATCGCGCGCAGGTTTGCCGCCAACATTTTCAGCAAGGCGCGCAACCCGCTCCTCCACAAGCAGCACCCTCCGGGCATGCATGGGGCAAAACGGAAGAAAAAATCTGACTTCGGCGTCCAGCTCGACGAGCGGCAAAAACTCAAAGCCGTTTACGGCATGCTCAGTTATAAGCAGATAGTCAACGCCTATAAGAAAGCCCTGCTCACGAAAGGCAACACGGCACAGCTCTTTCTTGCTTCGCTCGAATGTCGCCTCGACAATATCGTCTACCGCCTCCGGTTGGCGCCTTCGATCTTCGCTGCCCAGCAGCTCGTCTCTCACGGCCACGTCCAGGTCAACGGGAAGAAAGTCGACCGGCGCTCCTTTCAGGTAGCGCCAGGCATGGTCGTATCGATCAAGCCCGCTTCCCGTCAGATGAAGCTGGTCTTGCATGCGCAAGA
>CAZVXG010000016.1:0-3570 GCA_964631635.1 uncultured bacterium
GGATGGGGCCCTACGCCCTCTTCCACACCGGAATTGGGATATATCGAAAATTTCGTCCACATGCTCCAAATGCCCAGCCCGAAAACACCCGAACTGATCCAGGTGATGCGCCTGTTCAATGTGATCCATTACGACCATTGCGGAGGGAATCTCTCCGTATTCGTCGGCAAAGCCGTGGCCTCGGGCCTTGAGCATATGTACGGTTCTCTTTCTGCCGCCATGGCCGCACTCGCTGGACCGCGCCATGGAAGAGCCAATCAGGAGTGCCTCGAATTCGTCCAACTCGTCCTGAAGGAAGCGGGAGAAAAAGCGAGCGCAGCCGATATCGAACAGCTGATCCGGAAGAAGCTCAAGAATAACGAACTCATCTTCGGTTTTGGACACGCCGTCTTGCGCGTCGAGGATCCTCGTGCGACCGTCTGCTATCAATATTGCCAGAAGCATTTCGCCCATCATCCTCTCGTCAAAACCGCTCTCTTGCTACGCACGGAAGGGAGCCGCGTCCTGAAGGAAAATCCCAAGATCTCCGATCCTTACGCCAATATCGATGCGATCACCGGTTCGATGCTTTTCGCTGCCGGCTTTCCCTATCCCGATTATTTTACCATCCTGTTCGGCCTTTCCCGCAGCGTCGGCATCGCGATCCAGATCGTCTATGAACGGTTGCAAGCGCGCGGAGGAAAAGGAACTCCGATCATCCGCCCTCTTTACCTATACAAGTCGAGGCGATGAGAACCAAGTATCCCCCCATCGAAGCGCGCAAAACGGGCTATCTGGATGTTGGATCCGGCCACAGCCTCTATTGGGAAGAATCGGGGAATCCGAAGGGGATTGCCGCGATTTTTCTCCATGGAGGGCCTGGCTCCGGCACAGAACCGGAACACCGCACCTATTTCGATCCCAAGGCCTATCGCATCATCTTGATGGACCAAAGAGGCGCCGGCAAGAGCCGCCCCCATGCGAATTTGATCGACAATACCACCTGGCATCTCGTCGCCGACCTCGAGAAACTCCGCGCCCATCTGCAGATCGATCAATGGATGGTCTTCGGCGGCTCTTGGGGCAGCACTCTCGCCCTGGCTTATTCGGAAACGCATCCAGAACGGGTCTTAGGCCTCATCGTCCGTGGAATTTTCCTCGTCCGGAAGAGAGAACTCGATTGGTTCTACCAATTCGGCGCCCATCATATTTTCACTGACGAATGGGAAAAATTCATCGATCCGATCCCTCCGAATGAGCGGCGCGATCTCGTTGCCGCCTACTACAAACAGCTCACATCGCCCGATTCCGCCATCCGCAAGCGCGCCGCCTCAGCCTGGACCTGTTGGGAAGGAGCGGCTCTGAAGCTCATCTTCGATCCCGCTCTTTATCGGCAATTTACTCAAGACGACCATGCCGATGCCTTGGCCCGGATCGAATGCCATTATTTCATCAACAAAGGTTTCTTCAAAACGGATGGCTGGCTGCTCGAGCATGCAGGGGAGCTGTCGAAGATCCCAGGTTTTATCATTCAGGGACGCTACGATATCGTCTGTCCTTTTGAAAGCGCGTGGGATCTCCATAAGGCCTGGCCGCAAGCCGAATTCAAAGTCATCAAGGACGCGGGGCATGCGGCGAGCGAACCCGGCATTACTGACGCCCTTGTAAGAGCGACCGATCAATTTGCTGCAACTCTTTAGTAATAAGTTAGTTAAAATTTTTTCTCCAAAATCTGCCAAAATCGTTATACTCGTGCTATGCATTGGTCAGATCTCGAAAAAGGCTTCAACCGCGCTGCGCTCCTCTCTTTTTCGGAAAGAAAGCTCGCCCTTGCGTTCCCCGCGCTGCTCCTATGCGGTATTTTGAGCGTTTTTTGCCGCGCCGTCGCCTATGAAGCGAGCGAGTGGGTGGCGATGAGCCTCGCTTTTTTACCCATCCTCCTCTCCTCCGGCATCCTGCTGGCTTTAGGCGTTTTGCTCGTGCGGCTCCATCATCACGAAGCCAAACAATTGTCCCTCGATTTCAAGAAATTGATCGGATCCTCGACGGATCTCGTCATCGGAACTTTCTACCTTGCGATTCTTCCTGTCCTCGTCTATCTATTCCTGTGGATTCTCCTCGGGGTCTTTTTCCTTTTGAGAGAAATTCCGCTCGTCGGAGATTTTTTCAGCATCATTTTTTCTTTCGGCCCCTTTCTCTTGATTTTTGGCTCTCTTTTCCTCTGCCTGTTCAATTTGGGGCTTCTATTCTTCGTTGCGCCTGCTGCTGCGCTCCAATCGCTGCAAAAAGCTCCTTTGGCCAAAAGAGTTTTAGAGGTTTTGTCTAAAAAGCTGTTCAGCAGCCTCATCCTATTTCTCATCGCGCTGATTCCCATCGGGATTGTCGGGGGGATCTTAAGTCTTGCGGCTATATTGACCAATGTGAATTTTTCAATTGCGGAACGCTCCCTATCGGTCGCGCTCGAATGGTTCTTCATCATGCTCCCTTTCTCGGCGATCCTTTCGCCGGTCGTCGTCTTCTTCTTCAATTTCGCCGCCGAGAGCTACCAGATCCTGCAGGGAACCGCTCCCCCCATCTACGGCGAGAAATTTCGCTCGGCGCAAACCGCTGATTCTCACGAAACATGAGAATTGCCATTGTCGGAGCTGGTTTGGCTGGTTTGGCCGTCTGCTGGCATCTTTCCCGCTATCCGGGAACCCAAATGGTCCTTTACGATCCGAAGGGTATTGGAGGCGGCGCTTCGGGCGTATCGACCGGCCTTCTCCATCCGTTTCCTGGACGGCGAGCTCTCCGATCCTGGCGCTCTGTCGATGGGATGCGCGAGACCGAGCATTTGATTGGCATAGCCGAGCAGGCATCTGGACGGCCTCTTGCCGAAAAAACGGGCATTTTCCGGCCTGCCGTTACCGAACAGCAAAAGCGCGATTTCTCGGATTCGAAATGCGATGCCGAGTTCATTACACATCTCCGCTTTGGCAGCGGCCTTTGGATTCCTTGTGGAATCACCCTCTATTCCCGCCTCTATTTGCAAGGGCTGTGGAAAGCCTGCGCCGCGTCAGGCGCCGAATGGGTGGGTGAAGCGATTGACTCGTTGGAAGCGCTTCACTCCTTCGATCGGATCGTCCTGACGGCTGGATTCGAGACGCTCCGATTCGATGCATGCAAAAAACTCCCATTGAAGGCGACAAAAGGGCAGACGCTTATTTGCCGCTGGCCGGAAAGACTTCCGTTCAGCCTCGCATCGCAAGGGCATATCACTCCGACCGAAGATTCCGCTTTTTGCCAGATCGGTTCGACCTATGAGGAGCATTACACGACGTTGGCGCCCGATCCGCTCGCAGCGTTGAAATTAAAGGAGAAGGTTGCGCAGTTCTATCTTCCGGCGCGCGATTTCGAGGTGGTCGAGATCCGCTCCGGCGTCCGGATCGGACGGTCGAAAGGCTACCGCCCTATCGCCGCGAGAATCGATCCGAAAACCTGGGTATTCACCGGGCTGGGTTCAAGAGGCATGCTTTACCATGCCTGGATCGGCAAGGCGCTCGCTGAAGCGGTAGTCAAGGATTGGCCCTCTCTTCAACCGAAAGCGGTGTT
>CAZVXG010000016.1:3670-10837 GCA_964631635.1 uncultured bacterium
GCGCCGAACGCCAGGAATGCGAATCCTCCCTCTTCCGCCCTACCCAATACCCGCTTGTAAATCTTCCGTTTACCATCGTCATCGTAGGGAGAAACAATGGCGCCTACCTCGAAAAAACCCTTCAATCGGCTTTTTCGCAAAACTACGACCATTTCCGAATCGTTTATATCGACGATGCGTCGGATGACGGCAGTTTCGAGCTCGCGCGCGATCTCATCTACCACAGTTCCCGCTTTTCACAGATCGATCTCGTGCGCAATGAGCGCACTGTCGGTGTTCTTGCAAGTCTCACAGCCGCTATCCGGGGGCGCCTGGGCGAGGAGATCATCGTCGTCTTGAACGGAGAGGATTGGCTCGCCCATGAATGGGTGCTGCAAAGACTCAATCAATACTACGCCGACCCAGATCTATGGCTGATCTATGGCCAGGGCCTCGATTACCCGACTCTTCAAATTGGAGGCGCTAAGCTCCAGGATGGGATCAAAAATGAAACAGGAGTCCGCACACAGCCGCTTGCTTTCTCCCACTTGAAGACTTTTTACGCCGCTTTATTCAAGAAGATCCGCGATCCTGATCTTTTGCATAACGGAGAATATGTTCAAGCTGCAATGGAGATCGCCTACATGCTGCCCATGTTGGAGATGGCTGAGGATCATAGCCACCACCTTTCTGAGATCCTCTATATTTCGAATCGGGAAAGCGCCCGGGAAGATCGGGAAATGGCAGCGTTTTTCGAGCGGCGCATCCGCGCGCTCCAGCCCTATGAACGGCTCACGGCATTATCTGAGGCGATCGAATGATCCGCAAGCTATTTTGCCTGCTCGCTGTTTTGCTAAGTCTTGTGTTCGGATATTGGATGGGAGAAGCGCGGAGCGGGAACAAAAAGATCGTTCTCAAGCAGCAACCCATGCTAAAGCCGAATCGGGATGTCCCTTTTAGCGAGTACAAATCCTTTGCAATCGTCGTCTATTCTTATAAGGACGCGGCCTGGTGTATCCGCTCTCTTTGTTCGATCTTCGAACAGGATTACGACCATTTCCGAGTCCTTTTCATCGACGATGGCTCACGAGACGGCACGTTCGACAAAGTGCAATCTTTTGCAATCGAAAATCATCAGGACCACCGGATCATTTTGATCCAGAATCAGCAGCATCTGGGACGGGTCGCCTGCATGCATCGGGCCATCGATCAACTGCTCGATCGAGAGATCGCAATCCCGATCGATGCGAAGGATTGGCTGGCTCATCCCAGAGTCTTGAGCCGCTTGAACGCCGTCTATCAGAATCCAGATGTTTGGCTCACTGCATCAAGTCCCATGCTCTATCCGAGCTATGAAATGTCGCCCGCTTTGGAACGGTTGGATGCACATCCCTCCGCTCATATTCCCGTTTCCTTTTATGCCGCCCTTTTCAAGCAAATTCGCCTCTCCGATCTCGTACAGGAAGGGCGCTTCGTAGAAAAACGGGAAGCTTATCTCAGCCCGATCATCCAGATGTCCGGCGAACGCTTTCGCCTATTGAACGAGCCTCTGTTCATCGCCAATTTAACCAGATCCTGCAGGGAAACGGAATCAAAGCCTATTTCCTCTTATCCTCCTTTAAGCGATTTTCCGAGCGGCCGCCGGACTAATGAGAAAGCCGACATCGTCCTTTTTTCCTGCGATCGCCCCATGCAATTATACGCTTGTCTCGAATCGATCGATCGCTATGTTTCCGGTTATGAGCGGATTTCTGTGATTTGTCGATCGAGCGATCGACGCTACAGAGAGGGATATCAAAAGGTCCAGGAAACGTTCCCGGAAGTTCGCTTTATTTTCCAATCTTCGGATCCGAAACGGGACTTCAAGCCCCTTGTGCTAAAAACGGTCTTCGATTCTCCTTCGGCCTTCGTCCTCTTCGGGGTCGACGATCAAGTCGCAACCGATTTCATCGATCTGAAAAAATGTATGGAGATGATGGAGAAAACGGGCGCTTATGGGTTCTACTTACGCCTGGGACAACAAATTACCGATTTCTACCAGTGCGGGCGTAAACAATCCGTGCCGCAGAGCGTTCTCTTGGCTCAAAGGATTTATGCCTGGAATATCCACATTGGACACTCGGATTGGGAATTTTTCAATACGCTCGACATGACTCTCTATCGGAAGAAGGATCTCAAGGCTCCGTTTGAAAAGATGCGGTATAAGACTCCAAACAGCCTCGAATTCACATGGGCGAAAGAGGTGCATCCTGAACGGGAGATCGGCCTTTATTTTGAACACTCGAAAGTCGTGAATATTCCCTTGAACATCGTGAGCCGCACGGGGAATTCTCACATGAACTACCTGTCGGTTGAGGAGCTCCTCTCCAAGTTCGAGCAAGGACTCAAGATCGATATCGATCCCCTCTATCGGATCGACAATGCCTCGCCCTATATCGAGCATGAGCCCGAATTCATCTTGAGATCCTCTGGTGAACCCAGGCCTTAAGGCCTGGGGAATTTGGCGGTTGGGGGACTGAGCTTCGAACTCGGCATTTGAAAAAATCCAGCCCTCTCTGCCTCGAAGAGGATGATATCATTGAGTCAGTTGCAAAATTATTAAACTTCAGAACTGCGGACGGGCTTAATTCAGTCTCGCACCGAATTTCTTAGCAAGAAACGACATTTTGACGAACAGACGAGTAGCCTTGTTTCCAGCCTTTGATGAAAAACCAGGCGCGAGGTTTCTAGTTAAGGTCGCTTGACTTTGAAAAGGTCTGGCCATAATGTTTACGACACTCCCATCGACTTCTGGGATTTCTTCGCTGTTTGCGACCATAGCGCGCTGCATGATGAATTGGCGATCAAGACTCTTTCTCTTTATACCGTCCATACTCATACTGTGTCTCCTTAATATAAAGTATTTTTACGTATATTCGGTTAAATTAAATTTGTCCAGGGGACAATACCGCTTCCCCAATTTCATCGGTCTTTTTCGTAATCGGATTCGTAATCGGATCGTTGGATCCTGTTGGCCGGGAGCCAAGACGCATGCGATTCCTCTCGCTGGCCACGAGGTTCCACAGGCTTAATAATGGGTTAATTTTGTTTGCTTTCATATTCATCATAGATTTCCGTTATAATTATATTATCAAAAATTAAATTGAATAACAATTAAATTTATTAATAAGATCGTATATATTTAATAATAAATGAGTTGCGGAATTCGTCAGGAAAAAGAAAAGAGTGGCTCAAAAACCCAACTCCGTTAAAAATAGGGATATGTCAATTGCTTTTTGGACTGGGATCTCGAAACTCTGCCGAATGCTTCTCTCCCTTCGCTATCGAGTTCGGATCAAGGGACTTGAGAAACTTCGCGCCTCGAAGTTGGATCGGGGGATCCTCTTTTTGCCGAACCATCCCGCGCATCTGGATCCCCTTTTCCTGTTTCTGCTGCTCTGGCCTCGATATAGGATGCGTCCTGTAGTCGTCGAATATATCTATCGGCTTCCCCTTCTGAAGTTCCTGATGAAGCTCGTCCGCGCCCTGCCGATCCCCAACCTGGATACTTCCATCAATCAGCTCAAAATCCAAAAAGCCAGCGCCGCCATCCAGGAGATCGCCGACGGGTTGAAAAGAGGAGAAAATTTCGTCGTGCATCCGGCTGGGAGATTGAAGAGTTCCGGAAAAGAGGTGATCGGGGGCGCTTCCGGCGCTCATGCATTGGCGCAGGAATGCCCGGATGCGCATATCGTTTTGATCCGGACGACAGGTTTATGGGGGAGCAGCTTTTCCAGGGCTTTGCTCGGGCGCTCTCCCGATCTTGCTCAAACCCTGATGACTGGGATCAAGATCCTTTTGAAAAACGGGCTTTTTTTTGCGCCTCGCCGCCAGATTGAGATCGAGATCGCTTTTAATTTGCCCGATTTGCCAAGATCTGGAACCCGGCTCGCATTCAACCGGTATCTCGAGAACTGGTTTAACCGGTATCCGAATGGGCAGGGCAAGATCGTCGATACGGAACCGGTCCAATTGGTCTCTTACAGTCGATGGAGAGAGGAATTCCCGGCCGTTTTTCAGCCAAAGGCAAAAAAACGAGGGGAAGGGATAGAGGTTTCAGACGATACTTCCGCTAAGGTTTATACGGAAATCCGCCGCATCCTAAAGAATCCCGGCATCAAAATCGGACCCGAAATGAATTTGGCCATCGACCTCGGCATGGATTCCCTGAACATCGCTGACCTGGCCGCCTATTTGACGAAAAATTATGAAGTGGAAGAGATCCATCCCGAAGATATCGAAACCGTGCAAAATGTTCTCGAAATGGCCGAAGGCTCCCGGTCTTCCGAACATTTCGTCCATCAGATGAACGGGGCGCATTGGCCCGAAGAAAAAAACCGTCCGATGCCAATAGCTCCCGAAGGAAAGACTTTGCCGGAAGCTTTTCTCAAAGCTTGCGAGCGGATGCGCGGCTATGCTGCGGCCGCAGACGATCTGATCGGCGTATTGAGCTATCAGAAGATGAAACGGATCGCGATCGTACTGAGTCTTTATTTCCAAAACCTCCCAGATTCCCGGATTGCGGTGATGCTTCCGGCCACAGCTGGCTCCTATCTGGTGATTTTGGCCATTCTCTTCGCTGGAAAAACCCCCGTGATGCTCAATTGGACGCTCGGAAAGCGCTATCTCGATGACATGATGCGGACAAGCGGAGCGAAACGGGTGATCAGCTCCTGGCGTTTCCTGGATCGTCTTTCCCATGTGGAATTCGGGGAGCTGAGCGATTCCATCGAACTGTTGGAAGATATCCGCCAACAGCTCCCGCTCCGGCATAAGCTGAAGGGCCTGATCCTCTCTTTTTTCCCGGCAAGTGCCGTCTCGCGCTCGTTAAAGATCGATGGAATCGATGAAAACGCCCACGCCGTGATCCTTTTCACCAGCGGCACAGAGGCCAGCCCGAAAGGCGTCCCCCTAACGCATAAGAATATCCTTTCGAATCAGTGCTCCGCCATGCAGTGCATCAATTTCAATGAGAAGGACGTCTTATACGGGATCCTCCCTCCCTTCCATTCGTTCGGATTTTCCGTAGCGGGATTGTTTCCGCTTTGCGCAGGAATTAAAGTGGCGTTTTATCCAGATCCGACCGATGGAGCGGCCCTTGCGGAAGGAGTGCAGCGATGGAAAGTTACGCTGTTTTGCAGTGCTCCGAGTTTTCTCAAAGGCCTTTTTGCAGTGGCAAAAGACGAACAACTCAAAACAATTCGTTTTTTCATTTGCGGCGCCGAGAAGACTCCTCCTGAATTGTTCGAGCGGGTGGAAAAGCTAGGGACTAAAGCGAGGGTGATCGAAGGATACGGTATCACCGAATGCGCGCCTATCCTCACGCTCACTCGAATCAATCAGCCGCACCTTGGCGTCGGGCAGTTTCTTCCAGATATCGAGGTGTGTATGATCCATCCCGAGACGCTGGAACTGCTGTCGGAAGGGGAGGAAGGGGAGATCTGCGTGAGGGGACCCAATGTATTTTCTGGATATCTTGGAACAGCGCGCGATCCTTTCATCGAGATTGCTGGAAAGCGATGGTATCGGACGGGCGATATCGGCCATCTCGATCCCGATCGCAATCTCATTCTATCAGGCCGCTTGAAGCGATTCACGAAACTCGGCGGAGAAATGATCAGCCTGGGCGCTATCGAAGAGGTCCTCATTCAGGCATTGATCTCTCAAGGCAAAATTTCGGGAGACCTCCCATCCCTGGCCCTTATCGCTGATGAACGAGAACAAGGCAAGCCTCAGCTGATCGTTTTCAGCACCATCTTTCTCGATACGGAAGAGGTCAATGGGATCTTGAGAGAAGCGGGATTCAGTCGGCTGGCGAAGATTTCCGATGTCAGGAAAATCGAAGAGATTCCCTTGATGGGAACGGGGAAAACCGATTACCGCCGATTGCAAAGCTATGTTGTTGAAACTGTATAATACTGAAACGCGGGAGAAAGATCTCGTCTTTGCCTCCGAGGGAGGCAAACTCCGCATGTACACCTGCGGACCGACGCTCTACGATTTCGCCCACATCGGCAACTTCAGGACCTACGTTTTCGAGGATTTGCTGCGCCGCACTCTCCTGTTCTTTGATTTCTCTGTGCAGCAGGCGATGAATCTCACGGACCTCGATGACAAGACCATTCGAGGCGCGAATGCGAAAAAAATCCCGCTCAAGGAGTATACGGAACCTTACCGGATCGCTTTTTTCCAGGACCTGGAGACTCTCGCCATTCAGCGGGTCGAACATTATCCGGCTGCCGTCGACTACATTCCCGAAATGATCCGTCTGATCGCCATCCTTTTGAAAAAGGGGTATGCCTACAGGAGTTCGAATGGGAGCGTCTATTTTAAGATCCGCCAATTTCCTTCCTATGGACGCCTTTCCCATCTAACCCTGGATGAACTCAAGGAAAATGCCAGCGGGGAGAACGAAGCCGATGAATACGATAAAGAAAGCATCGCCGACTTCGTCCTCTGGAAAGCTTATGACCCTTCTCGGGACGGCGAGTTTTTTTGGGAAAGCCCATTTGGGAGAGGCCGTCCAGGCTGGCACATCGAATGTTCCGCCATGGCGATGAAGCTCCTTGGGCCTGAGCTGGACATCCATTGCGGCGGCGTAGACAATATGTTTCCCCATCACGAAAACGAAATCGCCCAGTCGGAATGTTGTACGGGCCATCGCTTCGTGCGCCATTGGCTCCATGCCGAGCATCTCCTCGTCGACCATAAGAAAATGTCCAAATCCTTAGGCAATTTCTATACCCTGCGCGATCTTTTGCAGAAAGGATATACCGGTCCTGAAATCCGTTATGTCCTCCTCTCGACGCACTACCGCACCCAGCTCAATTTCACCTTTTCCAGTCTCGACGCCGCTCGCGCCAGCCTCCAGCGGATCGAAGATTTGATCCTGCGGCTTCGCGCTATCCATGATCCTCGACAAACCGGTTTGGCGAAAGGTCCTCTTGAGCGGGCCGATCTCCGCTTCAAGCTCTCGCTTGCGGACGATCTCAACATTTCCGCTTCTCTCGCAGCGCTTTTCGATCTCATCCGCGAACTCAATTCCCTATGCGATGAAAAAAAACTGGGCAGCGGCGACGCCGATGAGATCTTATCTTTATTTAAGCGATGGGATCAGGTTCTCGCTCTCCTCCCTCTCCATAAAAAAGA
>CAZVXG010000017.1:0-10698 GCA_964631635.1 uncultured bacterium
AGCCGCATCCCGTTGTCGACGCCTGCCGGGATTCTGATTTTAATCCGCTGCTTTTCTTTCACCCGCCCATTCCCGCTGCATGTTTTGCAGGGGTCGATGATGAGACGGCCTGCTCCCTGGCAGGTAGGGCAGATGCTCGACATACTGAAAAAGCCGCGATTCTGATAGATCTGTCCTTTCCCCTGGCAAGCGGCGCAAGTTTTGATCCCATTTTTGGAAGCGGCGCCAGATCCATGACAGGTCTCGCAAGCCCGGTAGTTAGCGATCGAGATCTCCTTCTCTGTCCCTTTCGCCGCTTCTTCGAAAGAGATGCGGATCGTCGTTTTTTTGCTGGTCCCTCTGCTTGAACCGGCATCTTCGCCGCCGTCGAGGCCGCCGCCAAAGAAATCGAAAACCGATTCGCCTCGGCCTCCTCCTCCTCCGAATGCGCCCATGAACGTCCGAAGCGCCTCCTCCATCGAGGAAAAGCCTCCTCCTCCTGGAAAGCCAGCTCCCCCTCCTCCCATGCTCGATCCCCTGAGCCCCTCTTCTCCATATTGATCGTAGACACGACGGCGACTCTCGTCGCTTAATACTTCGTAAGCTTCGGAGATCCGTTTAAACTGTTCCGCAGCTTTGGGATCGCCGGGATTCCGGTCAGGATGGGATTCGAGGGCCTTCTTGCGGTAGGCCTTCTTGATCTCATCCTGGTTCGCCTCGCGCGAGACGCCCAGGGTAGCATAATAGTCTTTCATGAAGAATAGTTTAGCAGACTGGTGATTTAAGTGCTAATCAGATCAGTAGCCGCGCCGCAGGGCGGTCTTTGTCCGCTTCGTGGCTGCTTTTGATTTCAAGCGGCTTTTGACAGACGGCTTGTCATAGAAACGATGGGCCTTTGCCGCTTTCATGATCCCTTCTCTATCGAGTTTTTTCTTGAGGGCGCGGAGGGCTTTATCAATGGGCTCTCCCATGCGGACCTTGACACTAGGCATGAACATTCCTTTGGGTTGAAAAACTTAAAGACATTATAGGGGATTGAATGCTTTCTATCAAGAATAAAGATCAATAAGAGAGCGAGAGAGGGGCTGGGTTTCCCTGTAGAAATAGGCGCTTTCCGATGGCTGCAAGGAGCGACGGATCGGGAGATGTTTCTACAATCTGACTCAAGAGCGGGAGCCGTTTTCGGATCGTTTCGGGGTGGGGAGAAGCGATTTTGGGAAGGCCTGAGAGGGTGTTTTGGGCCTCGGCCATTGGCAAAAGAATGGGCGCATGAAGAGAATTTTTTAATAGATAGAACCCTTTTATGCGGGCGTCCACTACGACAGCGGCCGGACCATAGGCTTCGAGGCTGCAAAAGCCAAAAAGGGGGATACTCCACCCAAAGGCGAGCGCCTTGGAGAGGGCGACCCCCACTCGGATTCCCGTATAGGAACCTGGTCCCGTTCCCACGGCGATAAATTCGGGGGAGAAGGAATTCTTTTTTAGAAGAGCATTCACTTCGAGCGCGAGGGTCTTGGATAGTTCGGGTCCGCCGAGGAGCGGATGGGAGGCGATTGCCGCGCCGTCCCGGGATAAGACGATGCACCCCTTTTCTGTGCTGGTTTCCAAGATGAGGCCGGACATGCATCCATTATACCCTAGAGTTGCGGCTTTTTTCCAGCTCCGATAAACTGACTTGCTTTTTGATGTAGCATCATCAATAAATAGCCTTAGGGGAGGCGCATTTTGGACGATCCTGAGAAACCGAACGACGAGCAGACCAAAATACCAATCGTAGAAGAGGAAGAGAACCTGATTGTCCCCAAGAAGGAGGATCGAGCTCTCATCCCTGGACTCCCTTATCCGGACCAACTCTACATCCTTCCTCTGAACCGGCGTCCTTTCTTTCCCGGGATGGCCGCGCCGATCGTCATCGAACCAGGCGCCTATTATGAAGTGCTCAAAATCGTCGCAAAGACCGACCATAAATGCGTCGGCCTGTTCCTGACTCATAATGAAGATGCCAATATCTATAAAATTTCGCTCGACGATCTGTATCGGGTCGGCATCGTAGCGCGCATCCTTCGGATCATCCCGATGGAGCAGGGCGGCGCACAGGTCGTACTCAATATGGAAAAACGGGTATCGATCCAAAAGCCATTGAAAGGCAAATATCTCGCGGCGGAAGTCAAATATCACGACGATACGCCGCTCGAACATTTGTCGCGGGAACTCAAGGCTTATTCGATCAGCATCATCACGACGATCAAGGAACTTTTGAAGCTCAATCCGCTGTTCAAAGAGGAGCTCCAGATTTTCTTGGGGCATTCCGATTTCACCGAGCCGGGCAGGCTGGCCGATTTCGCAGTCGCCCTGACGACAGCGGGACGCGAAGAGCTGCAAGAGGTACTCGAGACGTTCGAGATCGAGAAGCGGATCGACAAGGCTCTTTTACTCCTGAAGAAAGAACTCGATATCAGCAAGCTGCAAAGTACGATCAATCAGAGGATCGAAGCGACGATTTCCAAAACGCAGCGGGAATTTTTCCTGCGCGAGCAGCTCAAGGCGATCAAGAAAGAACTCGGCATGGAGAAGGATGATAAGACGCTCGATGCCGAGAAATTCGAAGAGCGGCTGAAGCAGCGGAAAGTACCGGAAGATGTCATGAAAGTCATTCGGGAAGAAATGGACAAGCTCAGCGCGCTCGAGATGCAATCGGCTGAGTACGCAGTCTGCCGCAATTATATCGATTGGCTCACGATCATTCCATGGGGAATCAACAGCGAAGAGACGCACGACCTTAAGAAAGCGGAGGCCATTCTCGAGCAGGACCATTATGGGCTGAAGGATATCAAGGAACGGATCCTCGAATTCATCGGCGTCGGAAAGTTGACGGGGGGAGTAAAGGGGAGCATCATCTGTCTCGTCGGTCCGCCTGGCGTCGGCAAGACTAGCATCGGGAAAAGCGTGGCGCGGGCGCTCAACCGGAAATTCTATCGCTTTTCAGTCGGGGGGATGCGCGACGAAGCGGAGATCAAAGGGCATAGGCGCACCTACATCGGGGCGATGCCGGGAAAAATGATCCAAGCCTTGAAATATGCGCAGACGATGAATCCTGTCATTATGCTCGACGAAGTGGACAAAATGGGGGCAAGCTATCACGGCGATCCAGCATCGGCTCTTCTGGAAGTATTGGATCCGGAGCAGAACAAAGAATTCCTGGATCATTACATCGACGTGCGTTGCGATTTGTCGAATGTGCTGTTCATCGTGACCGCTAACGTTTTGGATACGATCCCCGACCCGCTGAAGGACCGGATGGAAATGCTCCGCCTCTCCGGCTATATCCAGGCCGAGAAGATCGAAATCGCCCGCAAGTATCTCGTCCCGAGGAACCGGAAGAATATGGGCCTGAAAGCGGGCGACGTCATCTTCACGAAAGGCGCCCTGGCCCAGATCATCAATGGCTATGCGCGGGAAGCTGGAGTCCGGACGCTCGAGAACAACATCAAGAAAATCCTGCGCAAGGTAGCAGTGAAAATCGCCCGTGGGAAGCAGCCGAAAACCATCATTTCCGAGAAGAATCTGACGACCTATCTCGGCAAACCGATGTTCACCAGCGACCGCTACTACAAAGTCAATCCGGTCGGAGTCGCTACGGGACTCGCCTGGACTTCGCTGGGCGGCGCGACGCTTTATGTCGAGGCGGTCCGCTATCCGGCTGAAAAGACCGAGATGAAGCTGACGGGACAGGCGGGCGATGTGATGAAGGAATCGGCGCAGATCGCATGGACCTATGCACAGAGCAATGTCGGCCACTTTGCCTCTGACCGTCCGTTTTTTGAAAAATCGCAGATCCATATCCACATCCCGGAAGGAGCGACTCCCAAAGACGGCCCTTCGGCTGGGATCACGATGGTGACCTCTCTCTTTTCTCTGCTTTTGAATCGCCCGATCCGCGAAAACCTCGGCATGACGGGCGAGATCACGCTGACAGGTAAAGTGCTCCCGATCGGCGGATTGAAAGAAAAATTGATCGCCGCAAGGCGCTCGAAAGTGAATGTCCTGATTTTCCCGAAAGAAAACTTACGCGATTACGATGAACTCCCCGATTTCTTGAAGAAGGGGATCGAGGTTCACTTCGTCGACTATTACGACGATGTTTTCAAGATCGCGTTCCCTCGGAAGGCGTCTGCAAATAAAGGAAAGAACAATGACCGAATGGCTGCAAAAAAAACTGCTTGATCCGGCCGATCTCGAGGCAAAAGTGAGTTCGTTGCGCGCGCGCGGACTAACGATCGCCACGTTGAACGGCTCGTTCGACCTGCTCCATGCGGGACATCTCTACATCGTTTACGAGGCTTCGAAACAAGCCGACCGCCTGATCATCGCCCTCAATTCCGATGCATCGATCCAGCGATATAAAAGCCCGAACCGGCCGATTATCCCGCTCTCTTATCGGCTTGAAATGATGGCTGCCCTGGAATTTGTCGATTTCGTCACCTGGTTCGAGGAGACCGATCCACGCGCCCTTTTGGGCCGCCTGAAACCCGACGTCCATGTGAATGGCGCAGAATATGGAGCAAACTGCATCGAGGCCGAAACCGTATTGGCAAATGGAGGCAGGCTCCACCTCGTCGACCTGCTCCCTTCTCTTTCCACTTCGAACATCATCGATAAAATCAAGAACCTATGCGTTTAATCGGCACGCTTTCCAATGAGAATCAGGCGAGGAGGATCTCCTCTTACCTGAAAATAAAAGGGATCGACAGCAATTGCGACCTCGCTTTCGATGCGCAAACCGGACAGATGACCTATCATCTCTGGGTCCTCGACGAAGACCGCCTCCATGAGGCGGCCTCTGATTTCGACCGTTTTCAGAAACTCCCATCCGATCCCGAATTCGATGCACCTGTAGCTTTGCAGCTCGATCTGGAGGATTCTTCGCCGGCAGAGGAAGACCAGGAAAAGTCCGCCGTGAACCTCGCCAGATCTCCTCTCACCATTTTTGTGATCGGCCTTTGCTTTGCCATTTTCCTTCTGAACGCCTTTGAAGAACTCCCGATGCGCGAGGAAAATCTCTCCAATGTCTTCATGTTCACGCAGGTCCAGTCTCTGCTCCTTTACGACCTTCCTCCCTCATTCGAAGCCCTCGAAAAAATGGTGCGGAGCAAGCAGATCGTCCCTGGACAAAAAGCGGAGGATTTGGCGCCTGAGGTGCGAGTCCGTGTGCAAGAGCTTGCCAAGATTCCCTATTGGCGGGGATTTACCGACTGGATTTTGCTTAAGCTCAAAGGGGGCGACGCCTCTATAGCCGAAGGGCCTCTTTTCTCCCATATCCGGCAAGGAGAGGTCTGGCGCCTCTTTTCTCCTTGCATCCTTCATAGCGAGTTCCTCCATATTCTCTTCAATATGATCTGGCTTTGGGTACTCGGCCGCCCCATCGAACAGAAGATCGGCATTTCTAAAACATTGATCTTAACGGCTGCGACAGGTATCGGTTCCAACACGATCCAATACCTGATGAGCGGCCCGTTTTTCATCGGCTATTCGGGAGTCGTGATGGGTCTGGCCGGATTCATTTGGATGCGGCAAAGGGTCTCTCCCTGGGAAGGCTATCCTCTGAATAAGATGACGATCCTTTTCCTGATCCTTTTCGTCGGATCGATGTTTGTCCTTTCGCTCGCATCGTTTTTTCTCCAGCTATTCACAACGATCCCTTTTGCCCCCAATATCGCCAACACGGCCCATATCGTCGGCGGCGTAATTGGCGCCTGTTTAGGGCGCCTCTCCTGGTTTTCCTGGAGAGCCGCAAAATGAGTACGCGAGACCTGACGATTCTGGGTTGTTCCAGCCAGCAGCCCACCCGCTTTCGCAATCACGGCGCCTATTTGCTCCGATGGAACGAGGAAGGACTTCTCTTCGATCCTGGAGAAGGAACCCAGAGGCAATTCATTTTTGCCGATATCGCGCCGACTTGCGTCACCCGGATTTTCATCAGCCATTTCCACGGCGACCATTGCCTTGGTTTCGGCTCCATGCTCATGCGGCTGAACCTCGATAAAATCAAACATCCTATCCATTGCTATTATCCAGCGAGCGGTAAAAAATACTTCGACCGGCTTCGCTATAGTTGTATCTACCGCGAACAGATCCAGGTCATTGAACATCCCGTCCGGCAGGCCGGCCTCGTCGAGGATGACGGAAAATTCCGCATCGAGGCCGCCTTCCTCGACCACGGCGTCGAAAACCTCGGTTGGCGGATCTCCGAACCCGATACGATCAAATTCCATAGCGAAGAGTTAAAGAAGCTGGGGATCGATGGACCAGACGTCAAGCGGCTGCAAAAGGAAAAGAGTTTAACGATAGGAGGCAGACAGGTGGCCCTGGAGGAAGTGAGCCATCTTCGCAAAGGGGATGTATTCGCTTACATCGTCGATACCCGTCCCTGCGCCGCCGCCGTCCAGCTCGCCCGCGACGCTAAAATGCTCCTTTGCGAGAGCACCTACCTCGATGAAGAGAGAGCCCTCGCCCAGGAATACCGCCATATGACTGCCAGGCAGGCGGCCGAACTCGCCAGCTCGGCCAATGTCCAAATCCTCATCCTGACCCATTTTTCTGCCCGCTATCGCGATCCGGAGGACATTGAGCGCGAAGCGAGAACAATCTTTCCCAACGCCTTTGCCGCAGAAGATATGAAGAAATTTCCTTTCCCTAAATAAATTAGATTTATTTCTTTTAAAACTTGGTGCTGCGGATAGCGCCGGCGGCAATCGCGAATGCGCAGGCGACGTTTAATGAATTTTTGGCCCCGAGCATTGGAATTTCGATCAAGTGATCCGCTGCCCGAAGCGCTTCCTCTGAGACGCCATATTCCTCATTCCCCAAGATCAATGTGAACCGCTCAGGAAATAAAAACTCTGAGACGGGTTCAGCATCCTCGCTGGTCTCCAGAGCGATCAAAGGCCGCGGCAGGGAAAGTAAAGCGACAGCGCGGAAGGCCAGCACCAGTTCCGCCGCCCCCATCGCAGTGCGCTGGACCTTTTCGTTGTCGATGAACGGCGTTTTTTCCGAAAAATAGACTGCGCCGATCCGGAGCGCTTCCACCGTGCGGAGAATGCTCCCCACATTGTAAGCGGAGCGGATGTTGTCGAGATAGATGGCGATGGGCAGGAAGTCTGATTTCGGCTCTCGGTCTCCTTTCCGGATCGGCGGGAGGAGATTGTGTTCTTTCAAGCAGCGTCCCGCTTCGCTCAAGTGCCAGTGGTACCGGTCGGCAAGTCCCTTCATTCCTGCATAAGCATAAGGGAGGAGCTGCATCCAGCGCGCCCAAGTGTTGTATTCGGCGAAATCGACAGGGACGTCCTGTCTTAGTTGTTCATACAGGCTCCGGAGGAGATCTGCGCATTTCTTATGTCGTTGTTTGGGATCTAACTGCAGGAATTTTCTTTTCGTGAAAAAAGTCACTTCCTCGCCGCCGCCCTCTTTTTCTCTAAATATTCTTCGAGAGTTCCCTGATGGACATGGATTCCATCCTCCTCGAATGCGATGATCTTTGTCGCAAAGCCATTGATTAGCTCCCGGTCGTGGGTAGCGGCGATAGCGGTCCCTTTGAAGTCTTCCAGACCCCAGGCAAGCGCCGACACCGCCTCGAGATCGAGGTGATTATTCGGTTCGTCGAGAATGAGACAATTCGGTCCTGTGAGCATCAAGGCGCCCAGGATGACCCGCGCCGTTTCACCGCCCGAGAGATGGCTCAGCGGCTTGAACGCATCATCGCCCCCGAAGAGGAGCTTGCCCAAGACGCCCCGCACATCCTGATCGTAGGCGACTTCCTTGCGCCCTTTCAACCAATCGAATGCGCTCTGGCTGTTGTGCTTGTTCAGGATATCACCATGATTTTGGGGGAAATAGCCGATTTCAGCTGCGTGACCCAAAGTAATTTTCCCGCTGTCAGGATTCAGAACGCCGGCGAGCATCTTGAGCAAAGTGGTCTTGCCCCGCCCGTTGTTCCCGATGACGGCGATCTTATCTCCCCGGTAGACTTCCAGGAAAAAATCGCGGATGACGGCGTTTTCGCTATATCCCTTCGAGATGTTCTCTACTTTCAAAACCACTTGCCCCGATTGCTTTTCCGGAAGGGCGAAGCGGATGTAGGGGCGTTGGATATTCGATTTTTTCAGTTCCATCGGCTGCAGCCGATGGATTTCCCGGATGCGCGATTGCACTTGGCTTGCCCTTGTGCCAGCGCCGAATTTGGCCACGAATTCTTTTAACTGGGAGATTTTCTTATCTTTCGCTTTATTCTCATCTTCGGTGCGGGAGCGGACCGCGGTTTTAGTCACGAGCATCGCATCGTAATTGCCCGGGTAGGTGATGATCGTGTCGTAGTCGATATCGGCGATATCGGTGCAGACCGCATTGAGGAAATGCCGGTCATGGCTCACGACCACGAGCGTCCCGTCGTAGTTGAGGAGGAATTCTTCCAGCCAGGAGATCGAATCGAGATCCAAATGGTTGGTCGGTTCGTCCAGGAGCAGTGCCTGCGGATGGCCGAATAGCGCTTGGACTAAGAGGACCCGGAACTGCCGGTCGGTCGGAATCTCATGCATTTTCTTTCGGTGCAACTCCTCGGGCAGGCCCATCCCGATGAGCAGCACCTCTGCCTCCGATTCGGCAGAATAGCCATCCTCTTCAGCGATCACTTCCTCCAGTTCCCCGAGCCGGATGCCGACCGCATCGGTCATCTCCGTTTCGTAGAGCCGTTCCCGCTCCTGCAAGGCATCCCAGAGGCGGGTATTGCCCATGATTGCCGTATCGATCACTGAAAAATCGCGAAAATCCTCGATCCGCTGTTTCAGGAAACCCACCTTTTTCGGCAAGGTGACGATGCCGGTCGTTTGCGGCTCGATCCCCATGATGATCTTCAGCAGAGTCGATTTGCCCGACCCGTTCGGACCGGTCAAACCATAGCGGCAGCCCTCGTTGAAGGTGAACGTAACATTTTCAAAGAGGGTCCTGCCCCCCATTCTTTTGGAAATATTTTCCAGGGTGATCATAAGGATATGATAGTATGAGGAGGAGTAAAAAACAAGGAATCCCTATGGATTTTTGCCAGGCGGCCGACCGGTTCCTGTCCTACCTTCGCCTTGCGAAAGAGGTCTCGGAACATACCCTCAGAGCTTATCGCTTCGACCTGGGATTTTTTGCCGCTTTCGCAAAAGATGAGGGGGCAACGGAAACAGGCGACATCTCGAAACGCCTCGTTCGCCGCTATCTCTCCCACCTCTATGAAAAACAAACCAGCGTCCGGACGGTCTTAAGACGCCTCTCATCGCTTAGAAGTTTCTATAAGTTCGCGATGAGAGAGCGCATCGCAACGGACAATCCTCTCGAAGAAATCGATAGCCCAAAGAAGGAAAAAAGGCTTCCGGTTTCTATCACCTACGAGCAGGTGGAACTTCTCTTCAGCCAGCCGGACATTTCCACCTATTTGGGCTTCCGCGACCGGGCTATCATGGAGCTTTTTTATAGTTCAGGGCTCCGTTTGAGCGAGCTGGCCACTTTGAGGCGCTCCGATTTCGATGCGAAGAATCTGATCCTCAATATCTTCGGCAAAGGGAAAAAGCAGAGGCAGACGCCCATTACGCAAACGGCCGCCGCCTGGCTGACCAACTACCTCAATCATCCAGAGCGGGCTGGTATCGAGCAGGACAGGCAAGCGATCTTCCTCAACAAATGGGGCGGTCGGCTGACGCCTCGCTCGATCGACCGGAATTTTGCCGCCTATCTGAAGGCAAGCGGCCTCTCGGAGCGGATTACCCCGCATACGATCCGCCATACGATCGCGACCCATTGGCTCGAGAAGGGGATGGACTTGAAGACGATCCAGATGCTGCTGGGGCATAGTTCGTTAGCGACGACCACGATCTATACGCACGTCTCGCCCAAGTTGAAGCGGGCAGTCTATGACAAGTCCCACCCGCGGGCCAAATAGATTTATAACTACCTTGAGTCTATTGCTTTCTGTTTGACAAATTTGCGATTGAATCGTAAGTTTGTCGAATATTTACGCATGAAAAAGATTTCCCTGGTTTCTCTTATTTTCCTCATTGTCGCAGCGATCGATAGCATCCGCAACCTGCCGGCGGCCGCTCTATTCGGCAGCTCGCTGATTTTTTTCTTTCTTTTTTCAGCGAGTGTTTTCCTCATCCCAGTCTCTTTGCTGGCAGCCGAATTTTCTTCCCGCTATCCGGAAGAAGGGGGAATCTTCCACTGGGTGCGCAACGCTTTCGGAGAACAGGTGGGTCTCCTGGCAATTTGGCTCCAGTGGATCAACACGATGGTTTGGTATCCAACGATCCTCGCGTTTTTTGCCGGGACCGCCGCCTATTTATTCAATCCAGCCCTGGCGCAGAGCAAGGCATTTCTCGTTTCCGTCATTCTGATCACGTTCTGGAGTCTTACTTTGATGAATTTGCGCGGCCTCAATATCTCGGCGAGGATCAATTCGATCTGCGGCGCAATCGGAACGATTTTTCCAATGTTGCTACTGATCGGTTTAGGGATTGCCTGGGCGAGCGTTGGGAATCCGATCCAAATTTCTTTTAGCTTGGAGGCTATCGTCCCTACGCTAAAAACCTCAGACAACTGGGTCTCCCTGATCGCGATCATGGCCTCCTTTCTCGGAATGGAGCTTTCGGGAGTGCACGTCCGCGAGATCGCCAATCCGCAAAAAAA
>CAZVXG010000018.1:0-10593 GCA_964631635.1 uncultured bacterium
TATCAAAAGCGGCATCTTTGGTGGAGCGCGATGGCCGAAGCAGGGCCGATCCTCGAGTCCCTGCGGCAGTTGAAAGCAGTGATGCAGGCTGAAATAGCGGGGAGCCTGAGGAGAAAGCTCGAGACGATCGGCGATTTGGATTTTCTCGCCGCCTCCTCCGATCCTGAGACCGTCATGGATTGGTTCGTCTCCCAAGACTTTGTGGGGCGGATCATCGCTAAAGGGAAGACGAAATCGAGTATCCGGCTCAAAGGAGGCACGCAGGCCGATTTGCGGATCGTACCCAAAAGCCAATTCGGATTCGCCCTCTGCTACTTCACCGGTTCGAAAGAGCACAATATCAAGATCCGCGAGCGCTCGATCAAGCTGGGTTGGTCGCTCAGCGAATATGGCTTCAAGGGGAAGCGCCCTCCCTCGTTTCCGCCTAAAAAGACCCCCTCGGAGAGCGATATCTACAAGGCAATGTCCCTTCCCTATATTCCTCCCGAGTTGCGGGAGGATCGAGGCGAGATCGAGGCAGCTGTCAAGGGGACGCTGCCTTTCTTAATCGAAGAGAAGGACATCCGGGGCACTTTCCATAATCACACGACCGCATCCGATGGGCGCAATACCTTGAAAGAGATGGCCATGGCAGCGGAACAGTTCGGATGGGAATATCTCGGCATCTCCGACCATTCCAAGTCGAGCATTCAAGCCAACGGACTCAGCGAGGAAAGGCTGCTCGTTCAAATCGAAGAGATCCAGAAGCTGAACGGATCGAAAAAATTCAGCCTCCATCTTTTCGCAGGAACCGAATGCGACATCCTCGCCGACGGCGCGCTCGACTTTTCCGACGATCTATTGAGCAAACTCGATTTCGTCATCGGATCGGTCCACTCTTCTTTGACTCAAGATGAAAAGACCATGACCCGGCGGATCATCCGTGCGATCGAACATCCTCGCTTGACGATGCTCGGCCACCTGACGGGCAGGCTGCTCTTAAAACGGGAAGGCTACGCAGTCAATGTCCAGAAAGTGATCGACGCGGCCATCGCGAACAAAAAGATCATCGAACTCAACGGCCACCCCATGCGCCTCGATATGGATTGGAGGTTTTGGCACGCAGCTTCCGACAAAGGACTCCTCTGCTGCATCAATACCGACGCCCATACCGCCTCCGCCCACGAATATTTCCGCGCAGGAGTCAACGTCGCCCGGAAAGGATGGCTCGAGAAAAAGGACGTCCTCAATACCCGTCCCCTCAAGGACATCAGAAAATATCTTGCATCTTAATTGCTTAAGAATGTCTATGCCCCGTTATCTTCACAGCCAATTAGTCTATCAGGAACCTCCCGCAGATTTTAGTCCCAAAATGGAAGTAGCCGCCTGCTTCATCAAAGTTGGTAAAAACTTTTTATTTTTGAAAAGACAATCTCACAAGTCTGAAGGAAATCTCTGGGGCATTCCCGGGGGCAAATGCGAACGGGGAGAAACAACTTTAGATACAGTCCTTCGCGAGATCAAGGAAGAGACAGCGCTCGACATTTCCAACCGGTCGTTGAAATATTTTGGAAAAGTCTATATCCGTTATCCAGAAATCGACTTTATTTACCACACGTTTGAGTGTCCGCTCCAAAACTATCCCACCGATCTTGTCATCGAGCAGGTGGAACATACAGAACACCGCTGGGTCACTTTGGAGCAGGCTTTAGAGCTTCCGCTCGTCCGTGGAGAGGCTGAGTGCATCTATTTGCTCTATGACAACGATTTGAAGGTTCGTAGAACGGCGAAGACGCCGAGAGAATGATCCTACTCGTTTTAGCCAAACAGCCTATGAGGGCATAGGCATGCCCATATCAGTGATCAACAAGGACATCAAAAAGTACCTTGCGTCTTAATTGTATGATTAGAAGCCGATGCCTGTGGAAAATTCGACGCAAGGACCTGGAAAAGATCCTTTTCGATAAACCGAGAACGCCGGTTGGCTTATAGTAAGTTCTGCAAAACCGAGTAAGGAACTCTTCCGAACAAATTCATAACCCGCCATAGCACTGGGAATGATCCCAGTAAATTTCTGTTCCTTCGATTCTACTCCCCCCCATGCCAATCCCCCGCCTACATAAGCGCTTGTTTTCGCATCCGGCTGGAAATACTGAATGTAGGAAGTCTTTGGCGCTGTCCAAACCAATCGGCCGCTTTTGCGCTCCGCATGACCAATTCCACTGATTGAAATATCAGCGGCTCCACTTCCTGCGAGTCGGCGATAGCCAATTCCTAAGCCAGGAAGCAGAGCGCTGGGATCGGTCAAATCATTTTCGGCTGCAGTAAACCGAACATAGAAAAATCCTTGTTTGGCAGTTTGTGCTGCTTGAGGCGAAAGAGGCGAAAGAGGCGATGGCGACTGTAGACCAGAGACGCTCGTAAGCATGTTGGTAGATTCGTCTGAGAAAGCAAAGACGGCCGTCGCCATCAGAATCGTGAACAATGTCTTTTTCATAGTCTCCTCAAAATAAAAAAGGCATTATCAAAAATACAACAGATAAAAGTCAAATTAAAAAAAATAATAGAACATGTTCACCGCTTATTTTTATTCCTTGAAAAGTTGGGAATATAATAAAGAGGCGCCCTGAATTTGAGCCAAGCGCAATCGCTGATTTAAGTATTCAACCCCGGCTGCAAGCCGCTGTTCGGTTTGGGCACGGGCTGGATCGCCTCTCTCACAGGGACAGGCGGAGGGGGAGGAGGAGTGTTCTTCTGCAGAACGTCCGCAGCTTTGAGGCGGGTTCGCTTTTTCTCCGCATCCCAGGTTCCATCCATGATCTCTTTGATGTCGGTGGAATCGAGCGTCTCGAACTCTATGAGCATATCGGACATGAGCTTGACTTTATCCCGGTGCGTCTCCAGAATCTCGAGGGCCCGCTTATGGGCTTGCTCGATCAGTTCCAATACAGCGGTATCGATTTTTTGGGCCGTCTCTTCAGAATAGTTCTTCTCGTGGAATCCGCTCATGCCGAGATATTGACCCGCCTCGGTCCGTTCATCGTAAAGGACGGCGCCAAGAGAGTCGGTCATGCCCCATTCGCAAACCATGCTGCGGGCGATCTTCGTCGCTTGCATGATATCGTGCTGGGCGCCCGATGAAAGGTCTTCGACGAAGAGCTCTTCCGCCGCCCTGCCGCCCATGAGGACGACGAGCCGGTCGAGCACTTCTTTCTTCCAATAGCTAAGGCGGTTCTTCTGGGGCATAAAATGGGTAGCGCCGAGGGAAAAACCGCGCGGGATGATCGTCACTTTGTCGACGGGATCGCTATACTTGACGATGAGGCCGGCGATTGCGTGGCCCGATTCGTGAATCGCCGTGGTCTTCTTTTCGTTCTCGTCCATCTCAAGGCTGCGCCGCTCTTTTCCATAACGCACCTTATCGCAGGCTTCTTTCACTTCTCCAGAAGTTACGGCGGAACGCCCATTGCGGGCGGCGAGCAGGGCTGCTTCGTTCAACATATTCTCGAGGTCTGCGCCTGAAGCGCCAGGAGTGCTGCGGGCAATATCTTGCAGATCGACCGAAGGATCGATTTTGATTTTGCGCGCATGGACCTTGAGGATTTCATAGCGCCCTTTAATATCGGGCAGATCGAGGATGACGCGGCGATCAAAGCGGCCTGGACGGAGAAGCGCTTTATCGAGGATATCGGGACGGTTGGTCGCAGCCATCAGGATCACTCCTTCTTTGGTATCGAATCCGTCCATCTCGACTAGCAATTGGTTCAGCGTCTGCTCCCGTTCATCGTGACCTCCGCCGATCCCGGCGCCGCGATGGCGGCCCACAGCGTCGATCTCATCCATGAAAATGATGCAGGGAGCGTTCTTTTTCGCCTGATCGAACAGGTCGCGGATCCGGCTCGCGCCGACGCCGACGAACATCTCGACGAAGTCGGAACCGGAAATAGAGAAGAAGGGGCGGGCCGCCTCTCCGGCGACCGCTTTGGCGATCAGGGTCTTTCCCGTTCCAGGAGGACCGACGAGGAGAACTCCTTTCGGAATGCGCGCTCCGAGCGCAGTAAACCTCTGGGGATCTTTGAGGAAGTCGACGATCTCCTTGAGTTCTTCTTTTGCCTCATCGGCGCCAGCTACATCCTTGAAGGTGAATTTGTTGGTTTCTTTCGTCATCAGCCTGGCAGGCGATTTGCCGAAATTCATAGCGGAAGAGCCGACTCCCTTCATCTGCCTGGAAAATATGAAATAGAGGAAAAGAATCACGAGGACGACGGGAAGAATGGTCAGGATATAGCTAAAATAATTGGGAGAAGGCTCCTGGCTCTTGAACGTCTTTTCGAGTACGGTATTGCGGGGCTGATCGGGAGCGCGGTAAGTTAAGCCTTTGTTCGCGTTGAAATGATCCCATTCCTGTTTGGCTTGGGAAAACCAATGGCCGTAGACTTCAGGATCCTGTTTTTCCAGTGTTCGGGTAGAGAGTTCCTGATTATTGAAAAACCAGATGACAGAGGCCACTTTCTGACGGGCTTTATCGAGCAGGGCGCCATTTTGTTCGAGATCCTGGAAGACTCGGTCATATTGCTGCAGCGCTTCCACGTAGTTTCGGACGGAGCGGAGCGAAGAGAGGCGCACGCCATCTTGTTCGCGTCCCAATTCCCCAATGAGCGTGGAGATCTGGTTCATCGCATTGCGATAGACGGGGAGCTGCTGCTCAGGAGATGCGTCGGCCATGGCAAAGATCCGCGTATCGAGCGCTTTCAATTCCTGTTTGATCGATTCGCTGCCGATCCCAAGCGCAGGAGAGCGAAGAGCGGCGACAAGATCGCGGATTTCCCTTCCTGCGGAGGCGACGCTCTCGAAAGACTGGGATTGCTGGGCCAGATCTAAACTTTTTTGGACTTGGGGCAAGCTAACTGTCGAACGGCCGGATGGGTTCTTGATGACCACCGCGCTGGCCCTATCCGTCGTATCGTATTGAGATCCCACGACGGTAAAACCGGCGCGGAGGATCGGCTGGCCGCTGAGGTATAAATAAAAGTCGGCGGCTTCCTGGACATTTTTCTGAAGGATCTCAAGTTCGGAAATAAGGCGGGCATTTTCGGCTTGGAGTTGATGGTTCTTATCGAGGAATTCCAAATAGCGGTAGCGACCTTCGCTCTCATCGGAAACCACATCCCGGAAACGGCCGCTGAAGGTGACGAGATTTTCATTTTGGGCGATCTTCCGATTTTCCTCGGGCACCGTGAGATTCAGGTTCGTAAGATGCTCAGCCTGATGACTGAATGAGACTTTGCCAGCTGCAGAAGAGGTAAACGACTGGATTCCGAAGATGAGCAAGACCCCTGCTAAAAGGAAGAGAATGAATCCTCCTGGGATGCTTTTTTTCGGATCGGGTCTCATTTTGGCCATAAACGCCTTGCTTTATTTGTTTTAAACTATTCCATGTGGAGACAATTAAACCATTTTTCCGCGATCTAGTAAAGGGGGCGGTTCCCTAGGGTATTGCCCCTCATAACAAAAAAAAATTAATTTGTCTGCCGCGGTGCCTAACGCGATGCCTAAGATGTTAAGTACTCGAAGGAAAGTTTAAAAAGCGGCCCATTTTCAGGCAAAGCCTTTCCGTTCTTGCCCGATAGAAATTCCTTGACCACCGCCCCTTCTCTCCAAAGGACGGGGACTTGGCGGCGCATGAAAGCTGGAACTTCCCACTCATTCCAAAGTTGCCTGAGCGCATTTCCAGGAGGAGGCATTGCGAGAAAGCCGTTGCGAGCCGAAATTGAAAACTTCCCTGTCCATACGGACCTCCATCCCGGTTCAGGAACCAGCTCTGCCGTTTCGCTGATCGCGACGACCCAATCGCCCCAATGATGCACCCCGGGAACCAAGTCGAGAGGAACCGCTCCGCATCGAGGCGCATCCATTGCGAGGAAGAATAGATCCCCGCGGTCGACGAAAACGGATGCTGAGAATCGGCAATTCGGCCGTTTTGAAAGGGCGGCGTCCAGAATCGATTCTAAAAAAGTGCGCGGCCAGGAAATCCCCATCCTTCGCGCCTTGGTTTGCAAGAGATGGCGAGCCTCGATCCGCTCCAAATCGGCAAGCGGCCAGCAGACTCCCCAAGGTCCGCAGCTCGGTATGCGATCTTTTAGTTTTTTGTCGAGATAATCTCTGAATTCGAATGAACGCCGCGAAAGGAGGGAAAGGTTATCAGAAATCTCTTTGCCGAAACTAAAGGAGAGAGCAGGGAAGATATCGCTGCGCATCCGCGCCCGGAGATAAGCGGGATCGCCATTCGTAGGATCGGCGAGAGGATGCAGGTCTCTTTCTTGCAAAAATGCGAGGATCTGCTTCCGTTTGACAAAGAGAAGCGGCCTCCAGACCGGAAGGTCCTGAAAATGGGAAACGGGTTCCATCCCCCCCAAAAAAGGAAGATGCGCTCCCTCCAAGACCCGTTTGAGGACAGTTTCCGCTACATCGTCGGCGTGGTGGGCTAAAAGAAGCGCCTGGAAGGAAAACTGTTTCGCCAGGGAGTGAAAAAAGGCCAGGCGCTCGCTGCGGGCGGCTGCCTCCTTATTTCCACCGATCGGAGGCGTCAGACGAATCGAATGGAACGGGAGATGCAATCTCAGCGCTTCCAGCCGCAAGTTTTGCTCCTCGTTTGCGCTCTCCGGGCGCCACCCATGATCGACATGGGCGAGATGGAGCGTGCGGCAGCCTGCTTCCAATAGGGCATAGAGAAGCGCTTTCGAATCGGGCCCGCCCGAATAGCCGAGAAGGAGCGCGCTATGGCCATCCCATTGTCTTGTCAAAAAATTGGCGAGCATTTGCAACATGCTTAAGATTATATGCCATTGTGAAGTAATCTAACAGTATGATCCCCATCCTTTGGCGCTATTTGCTGCAAAGCTATTTCAAGGTGTTTTTTTTGGTCCTATGCACCTTTGTGAGCGTCCTCATCGTTTCCCGATTCAAGGAGATCGCCCGCTTTGCCGCGCTCTGCGGAGATTGGCTGGAAGTCGGCCTGTTCACACTCTATCAAATCCCCTTCATCCTTCCATTGGCCATCCCGATCGCGGCGCTCATTGCCGCCCTCCTATTATTCCAACGCCTGAGCCGTACCTATGAGCTGGCCGCGCTCCGGACCTCTGGAATGAGCTTTCGATTCCTGCTGTGTCCCCTTCTCCTGGCTGCAGTCCTATTGTCTCTCGTCCATTTCTCCATTTGTGCAGGAATCGCCCCCTATTGCGGCAGGGAATCCAAAGCGATCCTGTACCGGGAAACCTCAGCGAATCCACTCCTGCTTTTGCAAAGGCAAAGCCTCGTTAAAATTAAACATGCCTATCTCAACATGGCAGTAAAAAAGGAAGGAAAGATCGCCAGCGACGTCCTGCTGATTACTCATAATGAAAGCAATCGGCGCTTAAGCCTATTTTCTGCAAGCGAGCTTCGGATCTCGGGAGAAACACTCCTCGGCTCCAAGATCGCGATCCTCTCCCATCTCCGATCGGAAACAGAAGAATGTTTCGACCCGCTGCTCATCGAAAATCAAATGCACATGTCGACCTCAGCTCCCGTCCTTTCAGCCGCTTTAAAAAAAAACAGACCGAGAGTCGACCCGAACGGACTCAGCCTAAAAATGCTCTATCTTCGCTCCCTGGAACCTGGCAAACACGCTCGCGCCGCTCGAGTTGAAATCCTGCGGCGCTGCTCTTTAAGTCTATCTGTGTTTACGTTTACGCTTCTCGGCTGCGCCTTCGGAGTGCAAGAGAGCCGCACTCCTTCTAAAAAGGGGCTGTTCATTGCGTTCCTGCTCGCCGTAATGGTTCTCATGTCCTACCTGGGACTGAAGGAACTCAAAACGCACCCACCCCTCGTTCTGAGCGCCGCGTTCTTTCCTCACTTCCTTATCGTATTCCTCTCACTCTATAGGCTGATGTCGCTTGCCCGAGGAATCCGATGAAGATATGGCAGCGCTATCTGTTCGGCCATCTGATTCAGGCGCTCCTCTTTTTTTTCCTTTGCCTGCTGATCCTTTACATGGCCATTGACTTTTCCATAAATGGCGGCCGCTTTCTCTCTAAGGATACCACGTCCTGGCTCGATATCGGCGCCAACTACCTGCGCCATTTTGCAAAGTTTCTCGATCTTTTCTTTTCCCTCTCGTTTCTCCTCGCGTCGCTGAAAGTCCTGCTCGATTTGAACAAGCATCGGGAAATCGTCGCTCTCCAGATAGCCGGCCTCTCGGCTAAAAAGCTGCTTGCTCCTTTTTTTATTACCGCTGCCCTATTAGCCGCAGCCTCTTATGCCAACAGCCAATGGATCTCGCCCGATGCCAAGATGGCTGCCGATGATTTTTATAAAGCCCACTCGAAAAAAAATGAGGCGAAGACGGAAGAGCGGGTATTTTCTCTGGAACTGCAAGATGGATCGGAACTGGTTTACCAGAGTTATGATGGAGAAAAAAAAGAGCTGTTCGATGTCTTTTGGATCCGCTCTCCATCCGATCTGTGGCACATGTTGCGTTTGCGGATCGACGTTCGACCCGTAACTGGGCGTTTTACCGATCATTTCCTAAGGAGCGATCGAGGTCTTCTCGAAAAAGTCGAAAGCTTCGAGGGGCGCTCCTTCCCTGAGCTACAGTGGAACGACGCCGCTTCCCTGCAGAAATTCATCCCCTTCGAAAACCGACCCTTGACCCTGTTGTTTCAACAGACGTTTTCTCGCGGCGCCGAAAAACAAAAAAGCTCCGCCCATCTCCATTACAAGCTCGCGCTCCCGTTGCTTCCTTTACTTTTGCTGATTTCCATCGCCCCCTCCGCCTTCCGATTTTCCCGCGGCCGCTCTTCGTTCCTCCTGCTCGCTAGCTCTTTCTCAGCCTATGTGGGACTCAGGACGTTTTTGGACGCCATGCTGATCCTTGCGGAAAACCAGGTGCTGTCTCCTCTCTTCGCCATCTGGGGGCCGCTTGCCATCGGTTTTGCCGCCGCCTTGTATTTTTTCTCGCGGCTTCGATAAGAATCTTATATAATAAAAAACAACCATGGCGAAACTCCCCCCTCCAGCCTATCAGGAACTCGCGGCATTTTCGATGCGGATCCATACTTATGGATCCATCCTCTCCCTCCTCCATTGGGATCAAGAAACTTACATGCCTCCTGGAGGCATCACGCCAAGAAGCCAGCAAATCGCTCAACTCTCGAGTTTAATTCACGAAGAGAAAACGGGCTTGAAATTCAAGAGTTATCTAGAGAAATTGGTCAGCCTTTCAACAGGCAAGCCAAAAATCAAAGGACTATCCATTGCCCAGCTCGCTGCGGTGCGCGAATGGAGGCGCGAATTTCTCAAAGACACCAAACTTCCAACCTCCTTCGTCGAGACTTTTTCCACCGTCACTTCCGAAGCGACTCCTATTTGGGCCGAGGCAAAAAAAACAAATAATTTCAAACTCTTTGCCCCCTTCCTCGATAAGATCCTCGCCTTGAACAGGAAAAAAGCGGACATCCTGGGGTTCTCCGACCATCCCTACGATGCGCTGTTAGAGACTTACGAACCCTGTATGACTACATCTCGCGTCGGAACCATTTTCGATGGCTTGCAAAAAGAACTGAAAGGACTTTTGAAAAAGATTGCTGCACGACCGCAAATCGACAATCGGTTTTTACAAAGAGAAGTCTCCGATGAAAAACAGCTTGCGATCGGACGGCTGACGCTCTCGAAATTGCCGATGGATATAGCCTACACCCGTCTCGACCTCTCATCCCATCCTTTCTCGACCGCCCTTCATCCCCATGACAGCCGCATCACCACCAGGATCATTCCCTGCGCTTTCATGAGCAATATCTTCTCCATCCTGCATGAAGCGGGCCATTCCTTCTATGAGATGGGATTGCCGACCCAATATTGGGGCACGCCACTGGCGGAATATGTCTCCTTAAGCATCCATGAAAGCCAGTCGCGCTGGTGGGAAACGTTGATCGGCCGCAGCCTTCCCTTTTGGAAGTTCTTTTATCCTCATCTACAGCATGAGCTTCCCAATCTCAAGAAAATTCCCCTGGATCGCTTCTACCGCGCGATCAACGCAGTGAAGCCCTCGTTTATCCGCGTCGAAGCCGACGAAGTGACCTATTGTCTCCATGTGATCCTCCGTTTCGAAATCGAAAAGATGCTCGTGAGCGGCCAGCTTCAAGTCGCCGATCTGCCAGACGCCTGGAATAGCAAGATGAAAGAATTCTTCGGGATCACACCTCCAAACGATACGCAAGGATGCCTGCAGGACATCCACTGGGCCCTGGGTGCTTTCGGCTATTTTCCCACGTATGCCCTGGGCAATCTCTTTTCGGCCCAATTTTTCTCTTCCTTCGAAAAGCAGCATCCCGATTGGAGCAAGAAAATCGAGAAGGGGGATCTCCCCTTTGTCCGCGAATGGCTCAAGGAGACCATTCATCGCTGGGGCCGCATGTACAACTCCGAAGAACTCGTCAAAAAAGCGACAGGCAAACCCTTAAGCGAAGTCGCCTACTGCTCGTATCTCAAGAAGAAATATTCGGCAATCTACAAGTTCTAACGTTTTTGAGAGAGGCGGTGTTGACGGCGCCCTTCCGCCTCATTGTATCGCCTGAT
>CAZVXG010000019.1:0-10572 GCA_964631635.1 uncultured bacterium
TCGCGTCCGCGCGGCGTTCTTCTGAGAAAGCCTTGCAAGATGAGAAACGGTTCGTGTACTTCTTCCAATGTATGCGCTTCTTCTCCAACCGCAGCGGCCAAATTGCCCAAGCCTACGGGACCTCCCTTGTGGTGATCGATCATAACCGAGAGGATTTTTTTGTCCATTTCATCCAGCCCTTTTTCGTCGATTGCGAGCATGGCAAGCGCTTTTCTCGCCAGTTCCCGATCGATAAAAGTTTGCTTTTGGACCTGCGCGCAGTCGCGAACCCAGCGGAGAAGATTGTTTGCGATCCGCGGCGTGCCACGGGAGCGTTTGCCGATTTCCAGGCTCGCGTCCCCAGCTAATTTTACATTCAGAAGCGATGACGAGCGCTGCAGGATCTGGCTCAATGTATCGGCATCGTAATAGTCGAGCCGAAGCGAGATCAAAAATCTCGAGCGTAGCGGCGAGCTGAGGAGCCCCGATCGAGTCGTTGCGCCGATGAGAGTGAAAGGATTGAGTTTCACTTGGACGCTTCGTGCGTTCGCTCCTGAGTCGATCATGAGATCGAGCGCAAAATCTTCCATGGCAGGGTAGAGATATTCTTCCGCGACTTTTGAGAGGCGGTGGATTTCATCGATGAACAATACATCGCCCGCCTTGAGGTTTGTGAGCAGGCCAGCCAGATCTCCCGCTTTCTCAAGCGCGGGTCCGGAAGTGACGGTGAGCTGCGCTCCCATCGCCTTGGCAATGATATGGGCAAGTGTCGTTTTGCCAAGTCCAGGCGGGCCCGAAAATAGGCAATGGCCGAGAGCCTCTCCACGGCTTTTTGCAGCTTCGAGGAAGACTTCGAGCCGCTTGCGGACCGGTTCCTGGCCTAAAAAGTCAAAAAGCGTCTGGGGACGCAAAGGCGCTTCGAAGGGGACATCGGGTTTCGTCCAGGAGGATTCGACGTAAGGTTCGCTCATCATCGAAAAATGTAGCAAGAAAACTATTTCAAGCGCTACATTCACTATTTTTAATTGGTGAGCGCGCTATGAGTTTGAGATGCGACCGCTGGATCCGCCGAATGGCTCTCGAGCATAAGATGATCGAACCGTTCATCGACGGCCAGGTAAAGGAATCGGATGGGGAGAAGAGGGTAAGCTTCGGCCTTTCCAGCTATGGCTACGACCTCAGGGTCGCGCAAGAATTCAAGGTATTCACGAACGTCTATAATTCGATCGTCGATCCGAAACATTTTCGGCCGGACGCTTTCGTCGACATCCAGGGGAAAACCTGCGTCATCCCCCCGAATTCCTTTGCCCTGGCCCGCAGCGTCGAATATTTCCGCATCCCTCGGAATGTTTTGACCTTATGCATTGGAAAATCGACCTATGCCAGATGCGGTATCATCGTCAACGTCACCCCTTTCGAGCCCGAATGGGAAGGTTACGTGACCCTGGAAATTTCGAACACAACTCCTCTGCCTGCAAAAATTTACGCCGGAGAGGGACTCGCCCAGGTGCTTTTTTTCACCGCCGAGGAGGTGTGTGAGACTTCCTATGCAGACCGGAAGGGGAAATATATGCATCAGATGGCGATTGTGTATCCCTCTCTTTAAAACAAATCTGGAATCATCATAATAAGGCGAGAGGAACAAATGACTGGGCTGGGCAGGTCTTGGCAAAAAGATTGGTGGTGGGTTGCGCTTTTTTGCGCTGTCTCCGGAGTGTTCTATTTCCATGCGATCAAAGACAAGCAAAACCAGGTGCGCGAACTGACCTTTCGCCTTCAAGAGATGGAGAAGGACAAAATCCTCGCCCTAACGGAAAGAGAAAATTTTCGGCTGCAGATCGATTCCCAAAGCGATCCTAGCTGGATCGAAATGGTTCTCATGCGAGATCTAGGGGTCGTACCGGAAGGGTGGCTCAAGGTCCATTTCAAGCGATGACTGCCCTTCTGATCGCAGCGCTCATCGCATTGCTCATTGTATCGGCATTTTCCTCTGCCTCCGAAACAGCTCTTTTCTCGCTTTCCCCCCTCGCCGTGAAAACCTATAAGAGCAGCGGCAACCCTCGGTGGAGCCTGATTGCGAAACTCTTGGAGCATCCGCGCGATCTCTTAGTCACGATCCTCATACTCAACATTTTTGCAAATCTTCTTGTTCAGAACGCTGTCTCTACCCTATTCAGTTCCTCTACCCAATGGACGTTCAAAGTAGGCCTCCCCATTGTCCTTGTCTTGATTTTTGGAGAGCTGCTGCCCAAATCCATTGTCATGCCGAATAATGCGAAGACAGCCTATAGGGTTGCGCCCTGGATCGACTGGATTGCCCGGCTCCTCGCTCCGATCCGCATTCCCCTGACAAAGGCCACCAGTTGGGTTTCCCGTTTCCTGTTCTTTTTTTTCTCCAGGGAAAAAGAGATTTCCGTAGACGAACTGCGCCATATCCTGAAGACTTCCGAAGAAAGCGGCGTCCTGCTTCCACAAGAGTGCGATTTGATCGGAGGCGCCCTCGACTTGAGCGCTTCCATTGTCAAAGAGCGGATGCGCCCCAGGGACGAGGTTCTCTTTTACGATATCCACGAGCCAATAGAGAAACTCTATGTGCTCCTGGTCGATCTCGCGACGACCCGGGTTCCCGTCTGCGATGAGAACCTGGATCATCTTCTCGGCATCCTCTCTACCCGGCGCCTCTTTTTCCATCAGGCGCAGATCAAACAGCCAACCGATCTCATCCCAATCCTCAAGAAGCCCTATTACGTGCCCGAATCGACGAAATCATGGGCCTTGCTCAGGAATTTACGGGAAAGAGGGGAGAGCTTGGCCATCGTCGTCGACGAATATGGTTCGATTTCCGGGTTGATCACCCAGGAAGATCTGATCGAATCAGTCGTCGGAGAAATCTCCGACCGGCGCGACTCCAAGAGCTCTTATACCAGATCGGGCAAGGATGTGATCATCGCTAGCGGCAAGCTCGAATTGACGGAATTCCGCGAGATCTTCGGCATTCCTCTCAAATCCCGGGAAAATGTCATCACTCTCGGCGGCTGGCTCATCGAACAGCTCGGAGATATTCCGGCGGCCGGAACCAAATATGCAAACGATCAATTCCTCTTCTATGTCCTCGCTGCCGAACCCAACCGGATTCGGCGCATCTACGTCCGCAAGCTCGGAGGGAAACCGTGACCGCCAGCTGGGGCCTCTTCCTTTGCTGCACGCTTCTCGCGATCGCCATTCAAGGATTATTCGCACTGTTCGAGATGGCCTGCGTTTCGTTTAATAAAGTGCGCCTCCAATATTACGTCAGTTTGGGCCAAAAAAGAGCCCTTTGGCTCAATTATCTCTTGCAACGCCCATCGCGCCTCTTCGGAACGACTTTGATCGGAATCAATGTGGCTTTGCAGGTCGGTTCCGAATGTTCCAGGCGATTCTATGAATCGGTCCACATCGACCCCGATTGGACTCCGTTCAGCCAGCTCATCATCGTCGTCATCTTCGCCGAACTGGCCCCCCTTTTCGCTGCGCGCAGACATCCCGAACAAGCAGCGATGGCCCTTGTTCCAGTCATGATGGTTCTAGCCCGTCTCCTGGCGCCTGTAACCTGGAGTTTCGACGCCCTCTCCCGTTTTATCCACCGCTTGATGGGGAAATCCAAAGACGCTCCTCTATTCCTGTCCCGCGAGGAAGTGAAAATGACATTTGAAGAGAAGGAAGAGGGAGAAGATGAATTCAATCGGACCGCCGGCCAGATCTTCCAACTCAAAAGCAAAGAGGCACGCGAGCTCATGACCCCATTAGCTCGCGTGCAAATGGCCCCGTCCATCGCCTCGCTTACCGATGTGCGGCATCTCCTCAGTATTCATTATGCTCCTTTTGTTCCCATCTACCATCGCTACCCGCACAATGTGGTCGCGATCGCTCATTTGCGAGACCTCTTGCGTTTAAAGGAGAATCAGCCCGTTCTCGAATCCTCTCGCTCTCCCTGGTTCGTGACTCAGGGAACTTCCATTCTCGAGATTTTGAATCAGTTTCGGAGCAACAACCAGAGCGTCGCCGTCATCCTCGATCCATCGGGGCAGGCATCAGGAATTCTGACGCTGGACGATATCGTCGCCCAGATTTTCGGAATTGAAGAGCATGGAGCAGCGCCAGCTGTCGCTTCCTCGCTCCACATCGAGCGGACTCTTTCTGGAGAGATGGACGCCGCCGCGTTCAATAGAGAATTTCAGGCCGATCTATCTTATTCGCCTGGCGATAGCTTAAGCGATCTCATTCTCCGCGAACTCGACCATCTCCCGGCAAAAGAAGAGACCGTTCGAATCGGCTCCTATCTCTTTACTGTCCTTGAGCCCTCCTTGCGCGGAGTCAAGACATTATCAGTTCGCACTTTCCAGGAATAATACCATTTCTGGGTAGGGAGTTCTGTGGTGAATTTTAGGATTTTTTCCTGAGGCTGGTGACGATTCTCGAGATGATGTCGAGCGAGCGGTCGATCTCTTCCCGGGTATTCATTCGCCCCAAAGAAAAGCGGAGCGAGCTTCGGGCTCTTTTCTTATCGACGCCCATCTGAGTGAGTACCCGCGATGGTTCCATGGCGCCGGAAGAACAGGCGGATCCGTGAGAGGCTGCGACGCCTGCGAGATCGAGCTGGATGAGGAGCGTTTCCCCATCGACGCCAAGGAAGGCGATATTTGAAGTATTCGAAACGCGCGGTCCATCTCCGTTGATGACGACGTCGGAAAGGGATCGCTTGAGCCCGTTTTCAAAGTGGAGCCTGAGATCGAGCAGGCTCTGAGTGATCTCTCGCTGCTGCTCCATAAGGATTCGCAGCGCTTCGGCCAGCCCGAGGATGCCGGCGAGGTTTTCGGTTCCGGCGCGCAACCGATATTCCTGGTTGCCTCCAGTTAAAATCGGGGCGAGCTTCAAAGATGAGCGATGGTAAAGGAGACCGATTCCTTTGGGCCCATGGAATTTGTGGCCGCTCAAGGCGATACCGGAAATGCCGGGATGCATGGCGAGCGGCTCCTTGCCAATGTAGGAGACGCAGTCGAGGAGGAGCGGGACTCCCCGTTTTTCCGCGATGGCCGCGATGGCTGGCAGATCGATCTGGACCCCTGTTTCTCCATTCGCAGCAGAGAGGGCGATGGCTCGAGTATCGGGGCGGATTGCAGCTTCGAGATGTTCGGGAAGGATAGCGCCCCAGAGGCCTACGGGGAGATAGCTCACATTCAAGCCCTGCGCTTCAAGCGATTGGATCGTCCGATACATGGAGGAGTGTTCGATCGCCGTCGTGATGAGATGCCCTTTCGGCGTCAAGCCGCGAAGCATAAGGTTGAGACTCTCTGTTCCACAAGAGGTAAATGCGATCTCATCGAGGCTCGCCCGGAAGAAAGAGGCTGCTGTTTGCCTTGCAGCCATAAGGGCGTTTTTGGCCTGCTGGCCAAACCAATGGATGCTGGAGGGGTTGGCCGGCGCTCCGCCAAGATCGGCCAGCATCGCCTTGAACACCCGCACATCCATCGACGTGGTCGAATTGTTGTCCAGGTAGATCCTTTGCATGCATACCCACAGATTGAATCATGAGACAGCGATATTACCAGATCGGAGAAGAGCGTGCAAATACTTGATGCATACAGGATGGCCACTTTACGTCAGTCAAAAAAATCCTTGCAGTATTTGGCTGTTTTGCCCAAAATCCCCGCTTTAAAATGACCAGATAAGAGGTGTAATGATGAAAATTCATGCTTTCAACTCAAGTACATGGCGAAACTCTTATCAGGAGTCTAATCTCTTGATGCCAGTGCACCCTGATGCGCTTGCCGCAAGCGGAGCGGAGTCCAGGCCGGTTGCTGATGGACTTCACCTCTTAAGCACGGTCGGCATCTTGACGCAGCGGAACCTCGATGCGCTTGTCGCAAGCGGAGCAAATGCCTGGGAATTTGTGCGGGGACTTGGCTGCTTAAGCAGCGTTCATCTCTTGACGCAGGAGAACTTCGATGCGCTTGTCGCAAGCGGAGCGGAGTCCAAGCCGGTTGCTGATGGACTTCACCTCTTAAGCACGGTCGGCATCTTGACGCAGCGGAACTTCGATGCGCTTGTCGCAAGCGGAGCAAATGCCTGGGAGTTTGTTCGGGCACTTGGCCGCTTAAGCAGCGTTTATCTCTTGACGCAGGAGAACTTCGATGCGCTTGTCGCAAGCAGAGCGAATCTTTGGGAGGTTGATTGGGCACTTGGCAGCTTAGACGCCCATCTCTTGACGCAGGAGAACTTCGCTGCGCTTATCGCAAGCGGAGAGAATGCCGGAGAGAATGCCCTGGCTGTTGCCGCCGGACTTTGCCTCTTAAGCACGGTCGGCATCTTGACGCCAGCGAACCGCGATGCGCTTGTCGCACGCGGAGAGAATGCCCTGGCGGTTGCTCGGGCATTTGGCCACTTACGCACCCATCTCTTGACGCAGGAGAACTTCGATGCGCTTGTCGCAAGCGGAGAGAATGCCCTGGCGGTTGCTCGGGCACTTGGCCGCTTAAGCACCCATCTCTTGACGCAGGAGAACCTCGATGCGCTTGTCGTAAGCAGAGAGAATGCCCTGGCTGTTGCTGACGGACTTTGCCTCTTAAGCGAGGCCGGACTCTTGACGCCAGCGAAC
Source organism: uncultured bacterium (assembly GCA_964631635.1). Taxonomy (GTDB): domain Bacteria; phylum Chlamydiota; class Chlamydiia; order Chlamydiales; family SM23-39; genus DALYFE01. Next base: position 6,614 of record CAZVXG010000019.1, read on the forward strand.
CGCGATGCGCTTGTCGCACGCGGAGAGAATGCCCAGACGGTTGCTTGGGCATTTGGCCACTTCAGCACCCATCTCTTGACGCAGGAGAACTTCGATGCGCTTGTCACAAGCGGAGAGAATGCCCAAGCGGTTGCCGACGGACTTCCCTGCTTAAGCGAGGCCGGACTCTTGATGCCAGCGAACCGCGATGCGCTTGTCGCAAGCGGAGCGAATGCCTGGGCGGTTGCTTGGGTACTTGGCCGCTTAAGTCAGGCCAATCCCAATCTCTTGACGCAGGAGAATTTCGATGCGCTTGTCGCAAGCGGAGAGAATGTCCGGGAGGTTGCTGACGGACTTCACCTCTTAAGCGAGGCCGGTCTCTTGACGCAGGATAACTTCGAGACGCTTCTCGCAAGCGGAGAGAATGCCCGGGAGGTTGCTGACGGACTTCGCCTCTTAAGCGAGGCCGGTCTCTTGACGCAGGATAACTTCGATCTTCTTTTCTATAGCGATGAGTTAGGAAACAAAGAGTCCATCCTTGGTTCCTATGTCATGTTCCCATCTCAATTTACCCAAGAGACATTTGAGGCTTTCATAGACCAATTATGGATTGAACCATGAGGAGTGTGATGTTATCGGAGCTGCCATTCATTTTCGCTCTTTCGACGAGCTGCTCACAGGCGAATTTTAGGTTCGAAGACGAATTGACGACCGTCTCCATCTCTGCGGAAGTGAGGACGTCGCTGAGACCGTCGGTACAGAGAAAATAGAGATCTTCCGGTTCATGCGCAGTGATAGAGATCTCGGGTTTGACCCGCCCCGATGTGCCGATGGCTCGAGTGATCACATGCTTGTAGGGATAAGGGGTGTCGCTGGCCGCGGCGAGCTTGCCGCATGCCTTCCACTTTGCAAATAGGGAATGGTCTTCCGTCAGAAGTTCCAGTTTATTTTTTCGGAGCCGGTAGATGCGGCTATCGCCTACATGCGCGTAGACGACCGTCTCTTTAGTCCATAGGAGGCAGCAAAGAGTCGTCCCCATTCCGGCATATGCTTTCCTATGGCTTCCCATCCGAAAAATCTGCCGATTGGCCTTCTCGATGGCGTGGCGAAGCTCGATGATGAGTTCCATGCAGCTCACGCTTTGGATCGAACGGACAGAATTGCATAGAGAATCGATCGCTGCTGCAGCGGCTACTTCTCCCGCTTGATGCCCTCCCATCCCGTCGGCAAGAGCGAAAAATCCAATTTCGGGCAAGGCTGCCCAAACATCTTCGTTATTGGGCCTTCCCAGCCCAATATCTGACAGTCCGCAATAATTCAGCTGCATGGATTTTGGATATAACCGATGAAAAGGATCGTTTCAGTTCTCCTATCTAAAAGGATGAAATAAAAAGGATGGTCAGCGATGAAACTATGGAGAGGTGGAAGCGGTTCCTGGCGGACCCAGGCACAATTGATTATGGCTGCGGTGGCAGCTGCCGCCTCGACTCCTTGTTCCTCGAAGGAAAAAAAGCTCTTGTGGAGGACATCGCTTAAATATAGATCCAGCCGTCCGTCGATGCCGGAGAGATCGGCCCGATGAGAGAATACGGTTTGCATCCCCATCTGTTGAAGAGGAGACTTCAGGTCGAACGTTTTCTCGATTTGAAACTTTGGGACTCGGACGCGAACCAGTTCCTTTTGAGCGGAATGGAGCGCTTCTTTGAAGAGTTCAGGGGTAAGCTGGAAATTTTTATCCGATGCATGCGGGAGCAGAAGCAGGCAGGTCGGTTCGCATGCATCGGACTGAGTTGAAAAGGAAAGGAGGACAGCTTTCCAAGCGTCGTTTTCAAAATAAGGAAAGGTGTTTGTTTGTTCCATGAAGGGGGCTAAGAGAGGTGACGATGGGGATTCGAATGTGTCGAATGCTGTGGACTTGTCTGGGAAGGGGTGGATCCAGTCGCCGCTGAAATAAAGGGCGTTGACGAGGACCATCCGGGTCGCAGGAGAAAATAGGGAAGGGGAGAGAAGGTTCTGGATCTTTTGATGCGTCTTTTCAGAAATCCAGCTGTTGATCAGATCCGCAGTAGCAGGGACAAAGGGGACAGCGCTTATTTCAGCGACATAGGTTTGTTTTAGCAGAGAGCTGTAACAGGGGAGGATAGGAAAATCTTCTTTGATCCAAATGCCTTGGGCGATATCGAGTTCGAAATCGGATCGGGAAACAGGGACATGTTTCAATGAGGAAAGGGAGGCTTTGAAATCAACGGGGAGGTCGAGGAGAGAGGACATTTCATCAGAGGTCTTCCCGCGAGCGCCGTCTTTGACCATCGACAGGCAAGACGAGATAGAAAAGGGAGAAAAGACCCAATTCTCATCATTGCAGCCGAGTCGATCAGAAAGGTCGATTGCAAAATCGGCTGAGAGGGTTTGCGAAAGAGCGAGGAGAGGGAGAAGAATTTTTTGCATTTGAGCCAGTTGCAAACTCCCTCCTGCGTCGGGGTTTTGTACAAATATAAAATTTCGAAAAAGTCACGCCCTGTCTTAGAATGTTGTCTGCAACAACGAACAAACGGACAAGGCGATGAACAAGTATCTCGAGTTTATATCACACGGCCTTCACCAAATTCAACGAACCTTTTTCCCAGACCTCGAACATGAGGCAGGTCCCATCTCCGAATCTTTGATCCAACTCACCTATGTGCTTGAAACCGTGTATTCGCAAAAAAAACCATTGCCCGAGCGGTGCTGGACAGGGAGACCTCTAATTTGTTTGATTTTTTCCTGTCCGGAAAAATCATTGAGGATACGCTCTCTTCACTCCCTCATCCACCACTTTCGGTCATAGCTCTTTAGTGGAGTCTGAGCTATCTGGGCTTGAACTTGAGCTACCTGAACTTGAGCTAAGTTCCACTGCGAGCTTGCGCTACCTGCTGTACTGCTGTAGGCATGCCGTAAGCTGTCGGAGAGTATCAGGGCTGCCTTTTGGAATACAACCTTGCATACCAGCCGTTGCAACTTCCTGTGCCATTTCAGAAGCGTTTGTATCTGTGGAGTGGTAATAAATAGGTGTTTGGACTCCACGCCGTCTCATTTCTTGCGCAACCTCATGGCCCAAGCCGTCTCCTGCAGCTAAGGTTCTATCAAGAAGAATTATGTCATATTGATTCTCCATCGCCTTCTGAATGGCGGTAGCGGCTGTCATACAAAGATCGACTTGGTTTACGAGCCTGGTCTTTTGTAACAGGGCCGGCATCATCCTTAGATTTAGGGACTGATCATCTAAAAATAAAACCTTCAAATTAGGAGCTGAAGCGCCGCTACCAGGTAGGGAAGGTATGGAGAAAGAGAGAGGGAATACCGCAGAAGCAGGGATAGAGGCAGATGTAGGCGTTCTCCTAGCCGCAGAAGCAGGCGTAGCCGCAGATGCAGGCAATCCCAGAACGGAACTGTTTAGCGTTGCAGTAGCGACTTGAGTAGTGGTACTGGATAGGGGGGTAGCGGGGACAGAGGATGCTACAGAAGAAGCAACAGGGCTTGCTGCAGGTATTTGAATAGCTAGATTAGTTGTTGTACTAGTTGTTGTACTAGTTGTATTAGTTGTCATAAATTACCTCGTTAAAGTTATGTTTATTATAATTACTTATTATCAAGTTTATTGTTTATCACTTTACTTGATAGGATTATATCACATTAACCTAAATAATTTAATATCTATTTTGATATTGGGATTAATTTCTGCGAAATAAGGATCCGATTGCTGGTTAATTACTTCTGATTAGTGGGATAAAATTGTCTGGATGATTACAGTAACACATAGGGATAGCCTAAAATCCCAGGCCTTAAGGCCTGGGTTCACAAATGGTATTAGACCGGTCCTTTTGGAAAGCCTCCTAAGAAGTAGAGGTTCAAGACATTGATCGCATTGAAAAAAGCATGCAATGATATCGATGCCGCTAAAGATCCACGTCGATCGTAAACGAATCCGAGAAAGAGGGCCA
>CAZVXG010000020.1:0-10328 GCA_964631635.1 uncultured bacterium
ATGTCAAATACGAAGACCTCGTCGAAGGGATTTCCACCCAGCGCGAAGTCAACAAACAGACTGGCCAAGTAGAGATGATCGTGAAGCAGCACCGCGGCGAACTTCACCCTCAGATCGCTATTTATACGGACCCTGATTGTACTGAACTCGTCGGCACTTATGCGATCCCTTCTGGCGCTGTCATTACGACTCGTGAAGCGCAATTTGTCTCGGCAGGCATGGTCCTCGCGAAACTTCCCCGCGGCGCCATCAAGACGAAGGATATTACAGGCGGCCTTCCTCGCGTCGCCGAACTTTTCGAAGCGCGCCGTCCTAAAGATGCGGCTGAGATCGCCAAGATCGACGGCCTCGTCGATTTTCGCGGCGTCCAGAAGAACAAGCGGATCGTAGTCGTGCGCGATGACATCACTGGCATGGAGGAGGAGCATTTGATTCCGCTGACCAAGCACTTGATCGTTCAAAAAAGCGACAGTGTTGTGAAAGGCCAGCAGTTGACCGATGGACTCGTTGTCCTGCAGGAGATTCTCGATATCTGCGGTGTGCGCGAACTTCAAAAATATCTCGTCAACCAGGTTCAGGAGGTCTATCGTCTCCAGGGCGTCGATATCAACGATAAACACGTCGAAATTATCGTTCGCCAGATGCTGCAAAAAGTTCGCATCACCGATTCTGGCGATACGACTTTCCTCCATGGAGAAAACGTCGACCGGAAGGTGTTCCATGAGCAGAATCGGAAGACCATCGAAGAAGGGGGCAAACCCGCTGCGGCCGCACCCGTGCTTCTCGGGATTACGCGCGCTTCTCTCGGCACCGAATCGTTCATCTCAGCTGCATCCTTCCAGGAGACGACTCGCGTTCTCACGGAAGCGGCGACTGAGAGCAAGACCGACTATATGCTCGACATGAAAGCCAATCTGATCATGGGCCACATGATTCCAGGCGGGACAGGATTCGAGTATCATAAGAGGGTGAATAAGTTCATCGAAGCGCAGACGGCCGAACAGCTGGAAATCGACTTCACGACCGAAGCCGCTGTCCCAGTGTAATTTTAGTCTATGACCAGGCTGCATTCCGCAGCCTTGTCGAACCTATCCATTTTTCCCAAGGCGTACCTCTTTTAATTCGAGGTGAAAATGATATCACATAAAAATTTTATTGATCAACGAAAGATAGGCTCTTGGAATTACTTGGATTACTTAGTATTTATAATGATGAATAAAAATGTTATAATAATGTTATGATAATGTTAATAAAAAAATAACAAGGTGGTAAATGTATGGGTCTTGCGATAGGGGTTCATTCCGATAATCTGCAGCTCGTTTTACAGGGAGTAGCACAATTAAAGGTAGAGAAGGAATATGAGGCATTGAACAAAAAGGTCGCAGAGATGAAATTGCGAGTGCCAAAGCTCAAGACACAACTCGAGGAATTCCTGTCAGCACCGAAATCTAAGAAGAGCGCATGGCGTGCCCTGTCTGGACGCAGGCAGCTAACCCCAAGTCTAACGGCTGCATTGCCGCTCAAACCTTCTGCCGGCGATACTCCAGCTTTAAGGGAGGTTCAAAGATTGACCAAGGAACTGGCCAATCCTTCATTACCCAGTTCGGAGAGAATCCAAGACCAGCAGGAACTATTTGAAATTTTGTCAAGCACTGGACCAGGGTCGCAAAAATACGGGCAAATCTCAGGGCCTATCACTACTGAGACAGCAGCGCAACTGGGGTTTCCTATAACTGGACATATCCCAGGAGGCCCTTCTGCGGCCGATTCAGCCTGGGCGAAGGGCGATCATGGATATATTCCTACAAACGACTGGTTTCAAGGAATGGCTGGATTCCCAAGCCAGCCGGGACATCCAAACAGCATAGGTCTTTACATAACGAGCTGGACTGGCAAGCCCGATGGAGGCATAAAATTTCAAGTTCCCACCGGCTTTTCTGAAATCAGTTCTCCAACTAATCCATGGATTCAACAGAGTTTGGATCCGGGCTTTACGATCGGTTCTCTCGGGTGTTCCGCCAAGCCTGTCGTACAGTGGCAAGAGACGGGGAATATGGCGCGCGATGTGTCCTATAATAACGGCAATTTCGTAATCCATGTCGTCGAGGGAGGTCTATTTCAAGGTGCCACCTACAATGGAATGATCCCTTCATTGAGCGTACCTGGCGGTGGAACAATGACAAAAACAACTCTGCAAGATGGGACTATAAAGTACACAATCGATGTCGCAGGTCGCAATTATTTCGTCTATGGCAATGCCAACTTACTCCTCTCCTATAATGCAGGCTCAGGAACATTGCTTTCGAGCGGTCCTTACAAAGGAAGCATCAACATGGCTTCCTTAGACAAAAATGATCCCAATTTTGGGAAAAATGCGAGTATTCTCGATGCACATGCAAATGCAGTGATTGTGAACGCGCAAGGAACACTTTTACCTAACAATCAATATCAATTTTCATACATTTGTAAGGATTTAAAGAATAATGCAACGGCGAATCAGCCGTTAGTTCTTATGAAACAGCATCAGGTATCTGATCTGCCGGGTCAAAAGCCAACAGGGCTTTCTTTTATTACACTCACCGGAGAAATGGACGCCTACGAAGGATCGACCTATGTGTTCGACGTTCCTCCTCCCAGCAAGAATCAAGATCCAGATCCTTTGCCAAAACTTCCCAACGGCCAAGATGCGCTAACACTGGAACAAGCGCAGGCGTTAGTCAATGATACAACATCGCCACATGGGTTGACGCAAGCATTAAACAAAGCAAGCACAATCCAATCTGGGGCAAGTCTGTACAACAAGGCGATCTATCAGCAAGGCCTAACGCTTGCCTATGCGCAGAAAGTACTGGAAATTGCCTATCCAAATGGGAATATCCCACAAAAATATTTAGATGCGATGCAAAAAGTATATAGCAGCTTGAAGACGAATATGGCAGTGATTGCCAAAAATCTCCAAAGAGATACGGATTATGGCACCATTGTATCAAAGAGCGACGACTTCGGTGACCATTCTACGTATAACGATCACATTGTTCAGTATGACTATCCGCTCTATGCACTGACATGCATGAAGCAATATTCTGACAAATACGCTTCTACAGATACGTTTTTCAAAAATCCTATTCCCGGAATGAGATGTTCTGGCTCGCAACTAGGCGATCAATTAGCCTCCGATATAGGACAAACTGGCACAGGCGGTGAAAACCCTCTCAACAGAAATTTCGATGTTTATAATAGCATGTCTTGGCTTAGCGGGACGTCAGCACCGGGGGATGGAAAAAATACAGAAAGCGAATCTGAAGCTGTATTCGGCAGCATGAGCATTGCAGCTTGGCTAAAAACCACCCAGCCTAATTCGACACAGGCCCAAGTGGCGCAAACTCGTTGGTCTATGGAAGCACAGGGACTGCAAACCTATTTTCATATCGATTCAAATAGTGTCTACAATAAAGTCTCCCCACAATTTGTGAAAGACAAAACGACAGAAAATCTTCCTCCAGTAGTTTCCATGTTATGGGACGGTAAGGTGACCTCCGATACCTACTGGGGGCTTGAATGGGATCGGCAACTGGCCTGTGAATTCATGCCGGCCGGAGCCAATACAATGGATGCTTATTTGAACAACGCCCCCCCAGCCTACCAAAAGCAAGTAGCTGATTATATTGTGAAAAATTGGGACAATTTTGATACGAGCAATAACATTCAATCCGTATTGATTGCCGCTGTCGCTAAGGTATATCCTGAACAAGCCGCCAAATTCATCCAGGATGTGGAAAATCGCGGAAAAATGGACGATGGAACCAATGGTTTTATCTTAACAGTCATTCGCTATTATGCCCAAAATGAATTGGCTTCATCTCCTCCGCTCTGAGATCCGAAAAATCGGCCGCGGATAATGGCATGGATGATCACAGTCACGACGGAAGCTGCTGTCCCAGTGTAATTTTAGTATATGACAAGGCTGCATTCCCGCAGCCTTGTCGAACCTATCCAATATAAAACCTATCAAATCTTTGATGACCAATAACTTACGGTTATCAAAATCGGGCATTTAAAAAACATTTATATTTTCCGTGTTTTCCAGTTTTTTCAATTGAATTAAATTAAATATTTTAGTATAATCTATTCTGTATCGATAATAACTTAGACAAAAAAATGGTATAATTATGGCAATTAAAGCTTTCTGCTTATGGACAAGTCTTCTCTTCTCAAATGCGCAGATTTTAAATAGACAAGATCCGTCGTCCGCGTCCGATGATGATGAAAATAATTTGCTGCACACTCGCATCCAGAGTCATTGCAACTCATTTTTTGAAAAAAATGATTCTCCGCATCTTTGCGCAATCATGTACCAAGCAACGAATCAGACCCTGTTCTCTTCTCCCTCGTTGGGGCTTGTGAAAAAGGGACTAGCAAGCAGCGAAGCCTTGCCAACATGTCCACCTCTATCTTGGGACAAAACACCCGAATTCATCCAGAATTTTGCCCAAAAACTCTATAATCAATCCATCCACGAATGGGAGCCTGGCGAATTAGAATCGTATCAGCCACTAGCTACGTCAAAAGTCACACAAATAGCAAATCAACTAGGATTTAAATTAGAATCGTATCAGCCATTAGCTACGTCAAAAGCCCGACAAAGAGCAAATCAACCACGATTTAAAGGGGTTTTCAGTATTTCTACAATGCCTATATGGGAATGCGCGATGTACGGAGAATTACCATTTGTTGCGGTTGATCATAATGCAGGGATGATCAAGACTTGCAAACCCATTTATCGCGATCTGATTGGACTCAATGGTGTGGACTTGCAACAAGAAGCAGAAGGGATTATAGCTCACGAAATAGGCCATCTCGCTTTTCAAGATAGCTATGGCTTCAATGCTGAAATACAAGCAGATTTGTACACCTTGAGAGATGGACGTATAGGGCGTGGCAACCTGAATGCATTGAAAAGACTGCAGAAATTCGTTCCATTGGAAATCGAAGTGCAAAAGGGATTAGATCCGTCCCATCCTTACCTTTTTGAACGGATCCAATATTTGACTGAAGGTCTGTGCGGGATCTATCCGGAACAAAATCGAGATATTTGCTGATTTATGAGCCAACTCTCGAAACTCGCTGTCCTTGCGGCAAAAGCGCGGATTTGGGCCGGAATTGGAGTTTTGAGAGCTGGCTCTATTTGCTGGCTTCAAATGCCCATTTTTTTCCGGAGCGCCGTTTCGAGTTTGACGATGTCTTTCGCAAAGTTGCGGATCCCTTCCGCCAGTTTTTCCGTCGCCATCGCATCCTCGTTGACGAGATAGCGGAACGTCTTTTCATCCATCGCGATCTTTTCGATCGAGCTGGTTTTCGCTTTTTCGGGATCGAGTTTGCGGACAATGGGAACGGAGGAGGTTTTCAGTTCCTCGAGCAGGGAGGGGGCAATCGTCAGCAGATCGCATCCAGCCAATTCGAGGATCTCCTCTTTGTTGCGGAAGGAAGCTCCCATGATCTGGGTCTTATAGCCGAATTTTTTGTAATAGTTGTAGATCTTCACGACCGATTTCACGCCGGGATCTTCGGCGGGAGGGTAGGAGGCGACCCCTTCATTTTTCTTATACCAGTCGAGGATTCGCCCGACGAATGGAGAGACGAGAGTAGCGCGCGCTTCTGCGCATGCGATCGCCTGGGGGAGGCTGAACATGAGGGTCATATTGCAGCGGATCCCTTCTTTTTCCAGTGCCGCAGCGGCGAGCACCCCCTCCCAGGTCGAAGCGAGCTTGATCAAGACCCGCTTCCGGTCGATGCCTGCAGCTTCATAAAGAGAAACGAGGTGATGCGCCTTCTCAATGCTCCCGTCGACGTCGAAAGAGAGACGGGCGTCTACCTCGGTCGAGACGCGCCCCGGGATGATCTTGAGGATTTCCAGGCCGAAGTTGACAAAGACTTTATCCATGGCATGAGAGAGGTGGGAGCCGCTCTTTGCCATTCCGTAGCGGATCGCATCCTCGAGCAAAGGTTGATATTGAGGTTGCTGGCTGGCGGCATAGATCAGGGAAGGATTGGTGGTAGAGTCGGTGGGACTATATTGCCGTAAACTTTCGAAATCCCCAGTATCTGAGACGACAGTAGTAAATTTTTTAAGTTGGTCGAGTTGATTCATTGAGAATATCCTTTCAGCTGGTCATAGAGTTTTGAAAAGCGTTCAGGTTCAAGCGTCTGTTCAAAACCATCCAAGAGGATATCGATTTTTTTGCCTTCTTGCAAGGCTCTAGTAAGGCGGCCGGTGAGTTCTGGCGGCAGGCGGAGGCGCATTCGCCCCTCTAGGAGCGGGATCATCTCAAAAAATTTCTTCCCATCGATCGTGAATTGCGCTTCGATTGCATTGGGATCTTCAGAAGAAGCTGTCAATCTGTGCCTTGAGAGACTAAGAAAACTCTCGATGCCAGTTTCCAGTGCGACCACTTCGAACTGCAAAGGAGAGAGGCTCTGATTCGAACAGATCAGCCGGGCAGAATCGAACGCCTTTTCTCCAGTAGCAATGGAATCGAGGATCCAAATGTTCGATGTGCTGCAGGCGGTTAAGGTCAATAGGAACAAGCAGCGGAACATCAATGGCCAAAGGAACCGGAATTCGTGGCAATGATCACCACTCCCACTGTCGCTGTAACAAGGGCGCTTCCCGCAAAGACCCAGTTTTGCCAATTGCTCGTAGTCGCCTGTGCTCCGCTTTCCGCAGCAGCGCCTGTTTCCTGAGCCGAAAGCGCAAGGTTTGCAAGAAGGAAAAAAATTGTCAAGAAGGGGACTTTTCTCATGGATTCCTCGCCTTAGGAACTGTCCAAAAATAACTTAAACATTATGAGGCCATTATACCGGCCCATCTTTTGCGTTTTCTCGCTCGAAGAGATTGCGCTTGAATATCTTCTTCGCGATTGCAGCGCAAAATCTGAACCAGTCTAAGATCACCTGACAGTTCAATTTATTTTTGGGCAGCTCCTGACCTGATTGTACAGTCCTGTCAAATTGTGTCTATCGGTAAATTTTTTCCCGTCCCTCTTTGAGGATCAAGAGCTTCCAGAGTTCTCCCATCTTCGGAGATTCCTGTTGGACGATTTTTTGCAGATCGTTCCATTGCAAAGCGAGGGTTTCCTCCGTCCGATCGGAACTTAAGGCAGCGAAAAAATCTTTAAATTGCTTCTTTGCGCCAGGGGAGAGGGAATCGAGGAGGTCAGAGGGGAGTGCGAAGGACTGGAATGCCTGAGTGAAAAGATCTTGCAACTGGAGATACTCGCTCTTGATCATCGCTCCGGTGAGGATATAGGCCATCTTTTCCTTGACCAGGATCATTTGGAGGATCTTGATGTCCCCGACAGGCGTTGTTTTGCCGATTTCCGTCAGCCGGCCAACTCCTGCGCGCGTGGAGAATTTTCCCAGATCCCGCCAGGTCGTATTCGGTTCGGAGAGATGGATCTCCTTGACCGCTTTGAGGTATTGCTTCGCAGAAATATCGATTTCTTCGGTCGCTAAATTGATCGAAGGGCGAAAAAGAGTAGACCCTTTGCCTATAAACCCTACCTGGACAAAAGAGGAATGATTTTCAGGAAGGGCACAATCCCACCCCTCTGGAGGATGAAAGAGGGGAATGGGTTGGGCTATGAGCGTAAGCCAGGAGAAAAAAAAGCAGATCGGTTTAATGGGCATGGGCGCTGGAGGCCGTACTGTTTGGAATTAAGGCGCAGAGAGTTGCAATTCCGATCCCTAAGCCAAGACCCCACCCCATCATAGAAAGCGTAGTGGCGTCGCGGCTGCTATAACCGGCACAGTCCCCTCGGCGTGAACATCGTGGAGTGGAGCACTCCTGTGCAAATCCAGCCGAAGCGACCAGAACGGCCAACAGAATCAACAGAACCTTGCTTACCATAGCTCCCCCCCGTCAAGCTCATACTCGCATACTGCCGAATTTTTGGCAACCTGCAATCGCTGAACAAAACCTTGAGAGAGCGTTAGGAGAAAAATAGCAGGAGGATGTAGAATCGAAGGTCTAGGGGTACCGAAAATCGACAGAAGCAATCTTTACGGTGCACTCCCTAATTGGAATGGCCAGCTCAACTGAAGGTAGATGGATGAGAGGATTGGAAACCGGCAAGGATAAGATACAAAAAATCTGCGACGCGCTCCGAAAAGAAACTCTTGAACCGGCCCAGCAGGAAGCGCGGGAAATTGTAGAAAACGCCCATCTTCAAGCCTCTGAAATTGTACAAGATGCAAAGAAACAAGCGGCAGAGGCGATCGCTGTCGCTGAACGTGAAATTGCGGGAAGAAAAAAAGTGTTTCAATCTTCGCTTCAATTGGCTTGCCGGCAAGGGATCGAGCAGCTGAAGCAAAAGATCGAGGAGCAGCTATTCGACAAAGAGCTGTTCGAGCTTGTCTCTCGGGAGATGGGAGATCCGAAAACGGTAGCCCATATTCTCAATGCGTTCCTTCGGACCGTCGAGGAGAAGGGGATTGAAGACGATTTCGTCGTTGCTATCCCGAAATCGATCACTCCCAGACAGATCAGTTCGCTTTTGACAGAGCAGGTTCTACAGCGGCTGAAGAACCATGGAATCGTCGTCGGCGATTTTATGGGAGGGGTTCAGATCCGCTTGAAAGGCAGGCAGATCACAATCGATATTTCCGATAGCGTAGTGCGGGAGTTGATCGCCCTTTATATCCGGCGCGATTTCCGCGATCTCGTTTTCAATGTGTGAGGTGTATGCTCTATTATTTTGTACTGCTTGCACTCCCTCCGCTGACCCTAAGGCTTAAGCCTGAGATCGCCTTCAACGAACTGAAAGATATGCTCTTCTTGAACTTGGCGCCGTCCGATCGGAAGCCGTTAGAATACCTGTTGAGGACGATCGATTTTTATAATATCAGGGCCTTTTGGCTCTCCCAGCCGCTGGACGACAGAGGGAATTTGCATGCCAAAGATCTCGAGGAAGCGCTCCTTGTCCGCGACCGGCTTCCCCTTTATCTGGTCGATTATCTGGAGCGGTATGAGACAACCCTCGAGCGGCTCCATTACTTTCCTTCTCTCATCGCATCTTTCTATAGAGAACAAGAAGAACAGGCGTCGGGGTTTCTACGCGCCTATTTTCACTTCGAGCGGCAGCTCATGCTCATACTCGCCGCATTGCGCTCCAAACAGACAGGGCGCGATATTGTGAAGGAATTGCAATTCGAGGATCCGATGGATCCGGCTGTCTCCTATATTTTGGCACAAAAAGATGCCGCTGAATTCACTCCCCCTCGAGAATTCGAACAGGTAAAAATCCTATTTGTAGAAAATATCCGCGATCCGGAAAAATTGAACCGCGCCCTTTTGGAATATCGCTTTGAAAAAATCGAAGAGATGGAGCAGGAAAATGTTCCCTTCTCGATCGATCAGGTCCTCGCTTATGTGGCTAAATTCCTGATCGTCGACAGTTTTTTTCAGCGCGACTTGGAACAGGGACGCTTAGCTTTGAAAGCATTGAGTCAGTATGGATAAATCAAATGCAACTGGCCAGGTAGTCCAGGCCTTCGGCAATCTTTTGCACGTCCGCTTCGAAGGGGCGATCCGCCAAGGGGAGATGGCCCATGTCAAAGTTGGGGATGCATCGCTTTTGGCCGAAGTGATCGAAATCGCGGGCAACGAAGCCAAGGTCCAGGTTTTCGAAGACACTCGAGGCGTCAAGCTGAACACCCTGGTCCATTTCGCTGGCCATTTGCTCGAGGCGGAGCTGGGTCCCGGTTTGCTCACCTCGATTTTCGACGGATTGCAAAACCCTCTGGAAGATGTGGCCAAGGCCACGGGAGTCTACCTTTCGCGGGGTGTTTATCTCAAACCGTTGAATCGGGAGAAAAAATGGGAATTTACCCCGCTTGCAAAAGTGGGCGATCTCTTATCCCGAGGGGATCCGATCGGTTCCGTTCCTGAAGGACGGTTCCAACACCTCATCATGGTTCCCTTCTCTTTTTTCGGCCGCGTCAAGATGACCCATCTGGCAAAAGGCGGATCCTATCCGATCGACGCCCAAATCGCTGAAGGAGAGGATGAAAATGGGCGGCGTGTAGCGTTTACGATGGTTCAAAGATGGCCGGTTAAAAATCCTCTGATCGAAGGGAACAAGACGAAGCCGACTCGAATGATGGATACTGGACTCAGGATCCTCGACACCCAATTCCCCGTCCTGAAAGGGGGCACTTTCTGTTCTCCCGGTCCCTTCGGGGCGGGCAAGACCGTCATGCAGCACCACCTATCGAAATATTCTGCTGTCGACATCGTCGTCATCGTAGCCTGCGGAGAGAGGGCGGGAGAA
>CAZVXG010000021.1:0-10319 GCA_964631635.1 uncultured bacterium
TCCTCAACTATCACTCAAACGTACTCTCCTTCCGAAAAAACGGGAAGGAGCCATTTGAGCAGATGCTCATCGACGAAGCCGCGAAGATCGCGCGCCTTACCAACGAAGAACTCATTCCGGACGAACAGGGGATTTCCATCCCGTTGCACCGCCTGGCAGAACCCTCAGGCTATCTGGTTCTGGATCAACGCAAATTGGCCGCTGCCTATGCAAAACAAATCTGGACTACCCTGGCGGCAATGTGGCATCCCAAACATCCCGACCTGCAACACCTATCTGTAGCCGATTATAGAACCTTCCAGGCCATGCCTCCCGAACAACAGGCTTTATGCATCGTGATTGTATCCCAACTGGAAGCAGATCTGCCCGGCCTCAAGCCCAACGCTCTGTACGTCGTAGCCAAAGGGATGGATCGGATCGTTAAAACGTACGAATCCTTTCCTAATTCTGATTTGGCTCAAGTCTTTAGTAACGATATCCGCGCACTTGCCGAAATCCTCCATCGAGACGGGTTTGCCGGCTACCCTGGGTCTTCGCTGCCTGGAAACTTGGCGCAAGATGGGGATTTTGTCTTTGAAAAACCCAACTGCTCTAACATCCTTTTGTCCGCATCCCGGGAAGACTTCATTGTCCGGGGCACCCAAAAAATGGCTCTGATCGAGCTTTCCAATCAAGAGCAGAGGATTCTCGCCGAAAACAAAATCGAGACTCTGATGCACGCCGATCTGTTGAAGTGGAAAGACGACTACTTCGCCGCTCAAGTAAGCATCGATCCCCATGTGCGGTTCGACGTCCCGAAACCTACGAAAAGCATTTTTTTGAGCAACCTGAAGCTCTCCGCGCGCAAATTCATTCGCGGCGATGAACGGAAAATCATCCGCTGGGGACTCGACTTATCTGGCGGGAAAACGGTCCAGATCGAATTGCGAGACTCCAGGCACCAGCTCGTCAAAAATGATGCCGACCTGAAACAGGGAATCAATGAACTCTACAATCGCGTCAATAAGATGGGAGTCTCTGAAGTTTCCATTCGACAAGCGGAACATCGGATCGTTCTCGATTTTCCTGGATCTCAAGCGATGTCTGCCGGAGATCTCATCAAAGCCTCTACGATGGATTTCCACCTCGTCAATGAAAAATTTTCCACCAGCAACCCCGCGTTGGGAGATAGCGTCAACCGATTCTTGCAGGAAATCTGGAACGAAGCCAGCGTAATGGGGCGCAAGGATCCTCAGAGCGTCAGAGCCATCGCATTCAAACACCTGCATACAACAGACCAGCAGTTTCGGTCGGAAGCTGCCCAGACGCTTTGGGATAGCGGGCTTAGACTGAGTCCCCCAGATGACCCAAACATCTCCAGCGACGTCGACGATTCCATATCGAAGATCGCCCAATTTCGCGGAAGCGCCTTCGCTGATTGGCACGGTCAAAGCCATCCCCTGCTGATCGTATTCCGCAATCGCGCCCTCGAAGGAGCAAATCTCGAAAATATCCGGTCCGGCTACGATCCGTCCAAAGGAAATTTCTTGAGCTTCGAAGTAGGTGGAACCTCAGCAAAAAATGCTCTCTACGCTTGGACTTCCCGCTATTCCAAAGAAAAGATCCTGGGCACTGAGCTTGAAAATCACGCCAAAGGACGCGGATGGAGAATGGCAGCTTTGTTAAACGACGCCGTCATCAGCGCCCCGGGGCTTGAATCGGCACTTCGGGACAGCGCCATGATCAGCGGCAGTTTTTCCCAGCGTGAAGCTAATCAACTCACAGCTGATTTAAAAGCCGGGTCCCTCACCTTCACGCCACACATCCTCTCTGAGAAAAATGTAAGCCCTGAATTGGGGAAAACAGACAGGGTCAAAGGCATTACCGCCACCTGCGTCGCCCTATGCCTGGTCATCGGCTCCATGGTCGCTTACTATCGCTTTGCCGGGATGATCGCGTCGATCGCGGTGATCTTCAATCTCCTGATTCTCTGGGCTACTCTCCAAAACCTGGGCGCCACATTAACTTTAGCCGGTCTTGCCGGCGTCATTCTCACCGTAGGGATGGCCGTCGACGCCAACGTACTCGTCTTTGAAAGGATTAAGGAAGAATTTGCGCGATCGGGAAAGATCGCTGCCGCCTTAAACGCAGGGTACAAGAAAGCCTATAGCGCCATCATCGATTCGAACATCACCACCATTATTGCCGCTTTGATCCTGCTTAATTTCGATGCAGGACCCATCAAGAGTTTTGCCGTCAACCTGATCATCGGAATTGTATCTTCCATGTTTACCGCCCTCTTCATGACCCGCTTCTATTTCACCGGATGGGCGCAGAATCCTAAACATACCGCCCTAAAAATGGCCGATTGGATCCGATCCACACACTTCGATTTTCTCAAATGGGCAAAACCATCGTTTGCCGCTGCCGCCGCAATCATCCTCGTCGGATCTTCTCTGATCATCGCAAACCGGACCTCCATTTTCGGCATGGATTTTACTGGCGGCTACGCCTTGAATCTCGAACTCGAATCTGGCGACATCGACAGAGTACAAGAAGCCCTTCTCTCTGCCGGTGCAACGAGCGCCGACTTTCAGATCAGGGAACTCAATTCGACAAATTTCCGCGTGCTATTCGGCACGACCATGGAACAGCCAGAGAAACCCTTTTACCGCATGCCGATAGAAATCGAATCCTCTACAAAGTACCTTTTTGAAAAAAATCCGCGGATCGCTTGGGCTGTGAAGGCACTCCAGAATGGAGGGATCCTCCTATCCCCTCATGCTCTGGCTCAACTTCATTCCAACTGGGCTGCAATGAGCGGACAGATGTCCGATAGCATGCGCAACAACGCGCTGATTGGACTTCTGCTCTCCTTCGTTTGTATTTTCATCTACCTTGCTTTCCGCTTTGAATATAAATTTGCTGCAGCCGCATTGATCTGTCTCATGCACGACGTATGGATTACATTGGGATGCGTGGGTTTGCTCTATAGCCTCGGACTAGGCATCCAAATCGATCTCAATACGATCGCCGCGCTGATGACCATCGTCGGCTACTCTTTGAACGATACCATTATCATTTTCGATAGGATCCGCGAAGAGATGCATTCCAGTCGAAAGCGCAAGCTTTCGGAACTCGTCAACCATGCACTGAACGCGACCCTAAGCCGCACCGCGATCACTTCAGGCACCACGCTGCTTGTATTGATCGCTTTGGTCGTCCTGGGAGGCTCTTCGATTTTCAGTTTTGCGCTTGTGATGGCCATCGGCGTTTTCTTCGGCACGCTTTCCTCCTGGTTCATCGCGGCGCCTTTGATGATTTATTTTCACGGACGCGAGCGCGCTGCGGAAGCATACACAAGCGATACCGTTTATCAAAAATAAGGTTTAGAAATGCGCAACAGTTCTGAAGTTGAATTTTGATAAATGATATGAACCCAGGCCTTAAGACCTGGGATTTTGGCAGGCTCCATCCTGCTTTTGAAAAAATCCGGTCCTCTGTTGAAGATTTGCGAGACAGGCCGAGTCTCCTCGAAGAGGATGACTTGAAAAGTGTATAAATTCTGTTTCTCTTTAAATTTTTGGAGGTTATATATAATCAATTTGCTAGAAAAATTATGAACTCCTCTTCTTTGAAATCCAACGACTCTTTATGGATCTTCCCAGATAGAAATCCCGCTCTTCTTCAAGAAATCATCACGGAATTCAATATCCATCACGTGACTGCTCAGATCCTGATCTCCCGCGGATTCAAAACGCTTCAGGAGATCCATGAATTCCTCTATGCAAAACTGCCGAATCTTTTCGATCCCGACCTTTTTCTGGATATGGACAAAGCAGTCGAGCGAGTCTTAACCGCCATTCATGGCAACGAAGCGATTCTCATCTATGGGGATAACGATGTCGATGGGATGACAGCCGCCGCATTGCTGACTGAATTTTTACGCTCCCTCGACGCTAAAGTCTTCTTCGATATCCCCAACCGCGCCATGCTGAAGAAAAGCCTGATGGGCGACGCCTTGCAATTTGCTTTGGAGCGCCATTGCACCCTGTTAATCACGGTGGACTGCGGGATCACAGCCGCTAAAGAAATCCAGGAAGTAGTTTCCCACGGCATCGACGTCATCGTCACTGACCATCATGAACCCACTTCAAAAATTCCCCACTGCATCGCCACCCTCAATCCAAAATTGATCAACAGCACCTATCCCAATCGAGAACTCACGGGAGTTGGAGTCGCCTTCAAATTGGCTCATGCCATCGCGAATACGCTCATCGAAAATGAGGAAATCTCACCTACGAAAATCGATTTAAAGAACTATCTCGATCTCGTCGCCTTAGGTCTAATCGCAGATATGGGAGCTCTCAAAGGGGAAAACCGGATCCTGGTCCGCTACGGACTTAAGCAAATGCGCAAAATGAAACGAGTTGGCTTGGCGAAACTCTTTGAGTTGAGCGATATTGAGAAAAAAGATCTATCCCCCATCGATATCGCTTCTAAAATCGCTCCCCGTTTGAACAGTTTGGGAAGAATAGCCGATCCGATTAAGGGAGTCGAACTCCTTTTACTCCACAAAAACGATGAAGCGGAACAATTAGCCAAGGAACTTGATCTCAACAATCTAGAACGGCAAAAAATCGAACGCATCGCCTCCGACGATATCGAAACCATGCTCTTTCAATATCCTGATCTTTTGCGCGATAAAGCGATCGTTCTCCAATCGAAAACCTGGCATCCTGGGATCATCGCAATCCTATCCGCCCGGATCGCCAAGCAATACAACCGGCCCACTGTCATCATTTCCATCGAGCAAGGGATTGGCAAAGGCTCCATGCGCACTATCCCTGAATTTCCCCTCCTCCCCCTCCTCAAGAAAAATGAGGATCTGCTCATCAATTTCGGCGGCCATGATTACGCCGCCGGACTCACGATCAAAGAAGAAAATATCCCAATTTTCAAACAGAGGTTTTGCGCAGCCGCAGAAAAGCTGTTGAAAGACAACGATGTGATTCCGAAGCTCTACCTGGATGCAAAAATCAGCTTTAACGAACTGACATTCGACTTCATGGAATCGCTGAGTCTCCTCGAGCCGTTCGGCAACGAAAACCCCCCTCCCATTCTCTATTGCGATGCCATGCAGGTATGGCCGCCGAAAGTAGTTGGAAAATTCCATCTGAAGCTATTTCTCGAGCAAGACGACCGGATGCTCGAGGGCATTGCTTTTGGGTTGGCAGGCAGAAAAGATCAAATTCGCCGCAAAGGCCTTCCTCTGCGGGTTGCCTTTACTCCCCAAATCAACATGTTCCTCAATAAGATGAGCATTCAACTCTTGATTAAAGACTTTCAAGTAAATATTTGAGTTCAAAAAAAAACGCCCTTAAGAACAGGCGATCTATTGGAAAGAAACCGCTTTCTACTTAGTTCGCAACTTGCGTGCTGCGATTCAGGTAATTTGCCTGATAGCCTTTAAGGTCGTCGATATGGATGACCCAAGCAGCCCCTTTTCGGTGCGCTTTTAAAAGCCCTACTCGCGTAGCATAGTAAATCTTCTGTGCTGGCACATTGAGAAATTTAGCGGCTTGACCTACCGAATAAAAACCCTTGCCATGATCAAAAAGAAGCTCTCCGTCGAACATAGACTTCATCCGCGAATACTTATTTCTGCGGTATTCTTCGAGATCATCGAGATGAATCGTCCAACGAGTTGCATCTTTCGACGCTTTCAATTTCTTTTGCTTAATAGCAACGTAAATAGCTTGGCGCGTCACGTTATTGATCCGAGCCGCTTCTGTAATCGAAACGATCTTGGATGAGTCGCGGCCTTGTCCTGGGTTCTGGCCCCATGGCTTATTGTCGTTCATTGTTCTTTCCTCCTAATTTCCTTTTTATAACTCATTTACATTAAAAGCGCAAAAAATTAAACGAGATTCAAAACATTACTACAAAGCGCTTTCCCGAACCATTATTATCCTTTCTTTGATTAACAATTATCTCATAGTTAAAACTTAAAATCAACCGAATTCTCATAATTATAATTAATGTTTTTAAAAATTTATTCGCGTTTTATAAAAATAACATAATTAATTGATAATTAGAATGTTACGACTACAACTTTCAGTTGGCAGAATCGACCTTATCCGCTATATTCAAACTTTTAAATCCTGAAAAAAAAGATGTGGCTGCGAATGAAAAAATGGATATTCCTCCTTCTGGTGATTGGATCGCTTGCCGAATGCAAGCTCCCATCGCTGACCCCTCGCGATGTAAGAAGTAAAATCGAAGAAGTGCTGAAAGCGCATGCCTCTTATAAGGCATTCACTCCCGAGCTGATGGAACGGGTACTGCTCAATTTCCTCGACGAACTGGATCCCGCTAAAACCTATTTTCTCGCACCTGAAATCGCTTCCTGGACGAAGCCGAGCGCCGAGACTCTCCAAAGAGCATTAATGGGATTCAAGACTTGCGATTATTCCGTTTTCCACGAAATCCATGCGGTTCTGTTGACCGCTCTCGATCGGCGCAACGCCCTCGAAAACGAACTATCCGCAAAAGAGCTGCCGAGCGGAGTGAAAAGGGATGAATTCAAAGACCTTTCCTGGGCAACCGACTGGAGCGACTTAAGCACCCGCCTCATTCGCATCAAAGCGCTTCAAATGGAAGCAGCGGGGAAAATGGGTGCTTTAGCCAAGGACCGCTTTTTGCAGCTTCTGGAGAAACGGCGCCTCAACCGGGAATCGGAGCTCGCCGGAGGGATCGAGGAAGAACGGTCGAAAATCATTCTGGCCACCCTGCTTAAGGCGGCAATGGCATCGCTCGATTCGCATACGAATTATTTCACTCCCTCTGAAGCGAATCAATTCATGATCCAGGTGCAGCAGCGCCTTTTCGGGATAGGAGCGCAGCTCCGCGACGATTTAGACGGCCTCAGCATTATGCGGATCTTGGAAAATAGTCCCGCAAGTCAAAGCGGCAAGCTCAAGATCAACGATAAGATCATCGCAGTCGACAAAGAGCCGGTCGTCGGAATGGATATCGCCGAAGCGGTAGAGCTGATCCGGGGGGCCAAAGGGACGCCTGTCCTCCTATCCATCTTGCGGGAAACCGAGACAGAAGGAGAGAAAAAATCGGAACTGTTGGAAGTAGAGCTGACCCGCGGCGAAGTAGTCCTTGAAGAATCAAGGCTCGAAACCCAATTGGAATCCTATGGCGACGGCGTCATCGCCACGCTGCGCCTTTTTTCCTTCTATCAAGACCCCACGTTCTCTTCGGCTCAGGATATGCGCAAGGCCCTGGAACTCATCAAAAAAGAGCATCGGTTAAAAGGAGTCCTGCTCGATTTGCGCAGCAATGCGGGAGGACTCCTTACACAAGCTGTTTCAGTAACGGGTCTTTTCATTACAAAAGGGATCGTCGTTTCGATCAAGGACGATTCGGGCAAGCTCCAGCACTTGCGGGAAGTCGAAGGAAACCCCGCTTGGGAAGGCCCCCTTCTCGTCTTAGTCAATCGGGCATCCGCTTCAGCTGCGGAAATCGTGGCGCAGACGCTTCAAGATTATGGGAGAGCCCTCGTCATCGGGGATGAACATACGTTCGGGAAAGGATCGTTTCAAACCTTCACATTGGATCCCATTCGTCATCCCAAAGTGAATCCTCAAGGAGAATATAAGGTTACTCGGGGCAGATATTACACCGTATCCGGGAAAAGCCCCCAATTACAGGGAGTTCAATCGGACATCGTCATCCCCAGCGTCCTCTCCCAGATCGATATTGGGGAAAAATTTTCCAAATTCCCTCTTGAAAATGACGCGATCGACCCTCATTTTGACGACGATCTCTCCGATATCTCCGCATTCCATCGGCTCCAATTAGGTTCCTCGTATCGCCTTTCTTTACAGCCCCGCTTGGACATCTATTCCTCCTATCTCGAAACCCTCAAAGCCAACTCCAGGTTTCGGATCGCGGCGAATAAGCACTATCAAAATTTCTTAACTGAGGTTGAAAAGAAAAATTTTGATTCCATGCAGGTCGATTTATTCGGGCTATGCGACCTGCAGCTTCACGAATCGCTGAACGTGATGAAGGACCTCATCTACCTGATGAGGAAATAGCGTTGACTCCTAACCGTCTGAATCGCCAAAATGGAAGGCATTAAAGGTGAATTATGACTGTTCGAGTGCGCATTGCACCCTCTCCGACCGGCGATCCCCACGTGGGCACCGCTTATATCGCCCTTTTCAACCTCATCTTCGCCCGTCATTTCAAAGGGAAATTCATCCTCAGGATGGAAGATACCGACCAGACCCGGAGCCGGCCCGAATACGAAAGGAACATCATGGAAGCTCTCCGGTGGTGTCGGATCGGATGGGACGAAGGGCCTGATATCGGAGGATCCTACGGCCCCTATCGGCAATCGGAACGGACTGAAATCTACCGCAAATACGCCTACGAGTTGCTCGATAAAGGACATGCTTATAAGTGTTTCGCAACGCCCGAAGAACTCGCAGAAATGCGCGAAGTGGCCGCCGCCCAAGGCAAGCGGATCGGTTATGACCGGAGGTATCGCAATTTAAGCCCCGAGGAAGTCCGGCAGCGGGAGGCAGCGGGCCAGCCGTTCGTGATCCGGCTCAAGGTACCTCTCACAGGAGAATGCGTTTTCGACGATCAGATCAAAGGCCGCATTGCGGCCCCTTGGGCCGACATAGACGACCAAGTGCTGCTCAAATCAGACGGATTCCCTACCTATCATCTCGCCAATGTCGTCGACGACGCGCTCATGAAGATCACTCATGTCATCCGCGGCGACGAATGGATGAGTTCGACGCCAAAGCACATCTGCCTTTATGAAGCCTTCGGATGGAAGCCGCCGGTATTTATGCATATGCCGCTCTTGCTCGGCAAGGAAGGAAAAAAGCTCTCCAAGAGAAAAAATCCAACCTCGATCTTCTATTTCAGAGACAGCGGCTATTTGCCCGAGGCGCTCGTCAATTTTCTCACGCTCATGGGTTATAGCATGCCCGAAGAGAAAGAGATCTATTCGATCGACGACATCATCCGCGATTTCGATCCCAAACGGATCGGAACTTCAGGGGCTTTTTTCGATATTCAAAAACTCAATTGGGTCAATCAAAAGAAAATCATCGAATCGATCCCCGAAGATCAGCTCTGGGACCGCCTATCCGCCTGGAAATTCAACGAATCCTTCATGCACAAGCTCATGCCTCTTATTCATACCCGGATCCGGACATTCAGCGATTTTCTACAACTGTGCGATTTCTTTTTCATCGCCGACTTGAAAGTGACTCCAGAACTCCTTTGCCCGAAAACGGCCACGCCTGAGCTTGCCAGCAGCATCCTACAGGCCATCATCTGGAGTCTCGATGAACAGGAAAGCTGGAGCGGAAGCGCTTTGGAAAAAGCCTCCCACGATGTAGCTGAACGATTCGGAATTCACCATAAAAAAATGGTCATCCCCATTCTATTTGCAGCGCTCATGGGCAAAACCATGGGTCCGCCTCTTTTCGAGTCGACGACGCTGCTGGGAAAAGATTTGACGCGAGCCCGCTTCCTGAACGGAATCGAAGTACTCGGCGGTATTTCAAATAAACGGATGGATCTCATTAGGAAAGGATGGGAAAAGAAAGACTGCCGCGATCTGATCCCAGCGACGAACCCATCCAAATAAAGATTATGGATTCAAATGATCATTCGGAAGATTTCTGATCCACTACAGGTTCGATTTGAGATTTGGAAATCACATAGCCCCGATTGTAATTACCGCCGTCTCCGCATCCAGCCAATAATGAACACAAACCAAAGATTATTAAGACTTGCATGATTGATTGCCTCCCAAGCCCCCACTCTAACCCCTCTTTTACGCCTTGTCCATAGAAAATTATTCACGGCTTCACCCCTATTTCGCGCGCATCCAGGAGCGCTTTCTTCTGACTGGCCCCGCTTCGACGAAGAAAACGGTTCATATTTCTCTCGAAATCGATGGAGGAGCTTTCCCTTTTAAAGTGGGCGACAGCATCGGCGTTATCGTCCAGAACGATCCTGAAGAAGTGGAAGAAATCCTCGCCAAACTAGGGATAATAGGAAATAAAATTTTGCGAGAAACCCTTCTCCATAAAGCCAATATCGCCCGCGTCAACGCCTCTTTCCTCAAATCGCTCATCGACAAAGAACACGATTTATTCCTTCCCGATAATAAGGCGCGCCTTGCTGCATTTCTCCATGCCCATTCTCTTTTGGATCTCATCGACATGCACCGGCCCACGCATTTGCCCGACTGGACTAAGCTCATGCCTCTTCTTCCCCGCTTTTACTCAATCGCAAAC
>CAZVXG010000022.1:0-6784 GCA_964631635.1 uncultured bacterium
CTAAAAAACTTAGGGGTGCAAGTCTTCTATGCAAGAGCGGAAACATTCACCGAACACGTCGTCCAGGCGATGCGATTGGGGCGCATGCAAGACTTAAGAAAAGCGTATCGCTCAGCAACAGCCCTCATCATCGACGATATTCATATCTTCGCCCGCAAAGGAGCCACTCAGGAGGAATTCTTCCATACTTTCAATGATCTTCATACCCGCGGCTGTCCGATCCTGCTCAGTTCCAGCCTTCCTCCCTCTAAATTGACCGAGATCGAACCCCGCCTCATCAGCCGTTTCGAGTGGGGCATCGCGATCGGCCTGGAAAGAGCGGACCTGGAGCAGATTCTCGCAAAAAAAATCGCTCTTTGGAAATTGAAAACAGACCCTCAACTCATCCCTTATCTTTTGAAAGCATTTCCATCTTCTCCGCTCATGGCTCTAACGGCGCTTGCGCTCCGCGCCGCCGATGCCGACCGGATCGATCCACAGCTTGCGAAAACTATCCTGAAAGATCTATTGCAAAAAGAAGCTCTTGACCCTTTAGTGCCAGAAAAAATTGTGAAAGCGATCGCCCTCCATTACGGCATACCCAGCGCCGATCTCCTGGGAAAATCTCAAATGCGCGAAACCGTTCTTCCCCGGCAAATCGCCATGTACCTCTGCAGGGAAAAGTTGCAGCTCCCGTTCCAAAAAATCGGGGAGATTTTCGGACGGGATCATTCGACTGTCATGGAAAGCGTCCGGCTGATCCAAAGCAAGGTTGAAGAGAAAAAGCCTGACATCCTCGAAGCGATTGCCAAACTCAATGCTAGATCTTGAGATAGCGCTCGCCTGGCTTGACTCCTAACGCTTCAGGCGGCGCGCCTTGCGGAGGCGTAGGGAACTGGAACGGTCCTGGCTCCTCGCCATTCATGATCTTGTTCACCATCTCGCGCCATTTTTCAATCGTTTCGACGAAAAGAGGTGCAAAACGGCGCAGGGCTGCCGCATCGACGCCGAGGCCCATGTCGATCACGCAGTGCATGAGGATGAGTTCTTCTTTAATAGCGACTCCGACGCCGCCGCCAGCCATTTGGCCGCCCAGCATCGAGCCTTCCAAAAGCCGCTCATAGAGCTTCAACTTGATCTTATCATTCTTGGGAAGGCCGTCGAGAACAGGAGAATACAGATAGAGCCTATCGGAATTCCGCTCATAGGTGATATGCAGGGAAAATGTGTTGTCGATTCCGAGAATGCACGTGGAATTTTCGTCGAAATCCAAGCCCTCCAGATTGAGCTCTTTTCCGAATTCCTTCAAGTTGGCTTTCGCGTTTTCATAAGACATCGATTCCTCCTAAATTTTTAATAGGTTAATTCTTACATCCAGAAAAATGCAAGGTCCTTTTATAAGGCGAACGCCCGTCTCGAAGCAAGAAAAAAATCGAAAAATGCATATTCACGCAAGCGTTGTTTCATAACATTTTACTTGAAAGTAAATTAAAATTCAATCTCAATATAATTAGTATGCTCGATGATCTTGCTTTCTATCCAGGTAATCCTGATCCCTTGGGTTTTTCAACTCGAGGATCTCTTGCGAATTTTGCCGTTTTTTCGCGCCATGCTTCGAAGGTTACCCTCGGCCTTCGCACAGGAGGGGAAAGGAAGGAAATCGCGTTAAATCGAACGGGAGACGTCTGGCATATCGGGATAGAGCGTTGGATAGAAGGGATGGAGTACGCCTACCGGCTGGAAGGAGCGGCCGACGCCGCCAAAGGCTATCTCTTCGATCCCCATTTCTGGCTCGCAGATCCTGCCGCCGAATTCCCCTCTACGCCCCTCCAATGGGGCATCAAAGAGAAAAACGTCTGGTCCCGCTGCACAGCAAAAAAACCGTTTGATTGGCAGGGCGTGCCGCGGCCCCGCATCCCCCTCTCCGAGCTGGTGATTTACGAAATGCATATCCGCGGGTTTACCCGACACTCTTCCTCTAGCGTCTCCCATCCCGGAACCTATCTCGGGATGATCGAGAAAATCCCTTACTTGCGGAAGCTGGGCGTCAACGCGCTCGAACTGATGCCTATTTTCGAATTCGATGAAACTCACTGTAAAAATCTCGACCCGAATACCGGGGCGCCGCTCGTCAACTATTGGGGTTACAATCCTCTTTGCCTATTTGCTCCCATGCGCCGCTTTGCCGTCTCCGACGCGCATCTGGAATTCAAAACCCTCGTGCGCGAATTGCACCGGAGCGGCATCGAAGTGATCCTGGACGTCGTCTATAACCATACCGGGGAGGGGAAGGAAAAGGATTATCGCTTCAGTTTTCGAGGGCTGGACAATGCCGTTTATTACATGGTCGACGAGCATGGGAATTACCGCGATTTCACCGGCTGCGGCAACACCTTCAATTCCAACCACCCCGCCGTCATGCAACTCATTTTGGGCAGCCTTCATTACTGGGCCCAAGAGATGCAAGTCGACGGATTTCGATTCGACCTCGCTGCAATTCATACGCGAGGACCAGACGGCAAGGTCATGACACACCCTCCTCTTTTGGAGGCAATCGCCGCCGATCCTGTTTTGCGGGAAACGAAGCTCATCGCTGAAGGCTGGGACGCGGCAGGATTGTACATGGTGGAATCGTTCCCTGATTTTGGTTCCCGGTTTGCCTCCTGGTCCATGTGGAACGGAAAATTCCGCGACCGTGCGCGGCAATTTATAAAAGGGACGGATGGATGGGCAGGGAAGTTTGCCGACGTTCTCTCTGGCAGCGAATTCCTCTTTCACAAACACAGCCCTTTGACCAGCGTCAATTTCATTACGGCGCACGATGGGTTCAGTTTGTCCGACCTCGTCTCTTATAACCAAAAACACAACCTCGGCAACGGCGAAACAGGGCGCGACGGCAACAGCCAAAATTTCAGCTGGAACTGCGGAGCGGAAGGAGCCACGGACGCCGCCGACATCAATGCCTTGAGGGAGCGTCAGCAACGCAATTTCCTCCTCGCCCTTTTCCTCGCCCAGGGAATCCCGATGCTCTTGATGGGCGACGAATATGGGCATACGCGGCATGGCAACAACAACCCTTATGTCCAGGACAACGAGATCAACTGGTTCCTCTGGGACGTATTGGAAAAGCGGCCAGAGGTTTTCGATTTCGTCTCAAGTCTGATCGCCTTCCGCAAAGCGCATCCCTGTTTGCGCCTCGCCCGGTTTCTCACCGATGCCGACGTCGCGTGGCATGGAACAGAACCGGGCAAACCAGATTGGAGCAGCCATAGACGCTTCGTCGCCTATACATTAAACAGCGAGCCTCCTCTCTACATCGCTTTCAACGCCGATTCCCAGCCAGTCCGCATCGCACTGCCTGTTGGACAATGGACCGAGGTCGTCCGCACGGACCGATCTTGGGACCAGCACAATTTCAGGAATTTGAAACAAGGGCCCCTCCTCCCTCCTTCCCTCGAGTTACCCCCTCATTCTTCAGTCGTTCTTATACCATTTCATTAAGGGCGAGGGTGGAACGCATGAAACGCCGCTTTCAAACGATGCCCTGTAACATGAGTGTAGCGATCGGTAGTCCCGATGTCTTCATGGCCGAGCATGTCCTGGATCAATCTCAGGTCGGCGCCGTTTTCCAAAAGATGGGTCGCGAAGGAGTGGCGCAGCGTATGAGGAGAGATCGATTTTGAGATGCCGGCCGATTTTGCATAAGCCTTCACCTGTCTCCAAACCGTCACGCGGTCGATGGGCTTTCCTCGCGCAGTGACGAAAAGAGGCGCGTTCTCTTCACTTGCCTTTCCCCTGAAATGGACGAGAAAACTGTCGATCGCTTCGATCGCTTTTCTCCCGACAGGGATGATCCGTTCTTTTTTTCCCTTCCCCTTCACCTTCACAAAGGTGTCGCTCAAATCGCAAATGCGGCAGCGGCAAGCTTCCGTAACCCGTATTCCGGTCGCATAGAGCAGTTCCAGAATCGCCTTGTCTCTCGAACCGATGAAATCGTCTGTTTTTGGCTGCGCGAGGAGCGCATCCACCTCTTCCACGCTTAAGACCTCAGGGATGAGCTGCCAAAGTTTCGGGGTATCGAAATAACGTCCCGGGTCGACTTCGACGATTCCTTCTTTCTTCAAGAAGCGGAAAAAGACCGACACTCCGACCAGCATCCTGCAGATCGAAGAAGTCGCGTACGATTTTGCCTTAAGGCAAGCCAGGAAATGGAGCATCGCCTCCGTGGAGGCGGCATTCCAATCTTTCCGCTCCAGGGATGCGGCAAACATCCGGACGTCGCGCCCATAGGCTTCGACTGTATGCGGGGAGAGCCCTTTTTCGGAGCGGAGATGATCGATAAAATCGTCGATTGCCAAAGAGAAAGGGTCGGACATGGGCACCTACCGCAGAGAGATAGATACCATACAGGAGGATTTATTTGGGATCTGAGGCGCCGGGATCAGCGACTTCCCGCACCAGAAATTTCCCCATTTCTCATGGATCCATTGGGAATCGAGGCCTAAGCTCAAGAGGGCACTGATAGCGAAAAGGAGCGGAAAAACGATCAGAGCAATAGGTCCAGTGAACACGATGCTGCATATAAAGGCCGTGCTGCCCAGGATCGTAATCGTCATCAGGAGGGAAAATTTTGCCAGCTGCTTGCCGTTTGCCCGTTTTACTTCCTGAATGATCATTTTCACCTCTTGGATCGCCCCGCGATCTCCCGCTTCCAAACGTTCCCGCAGCCCCGAAACTATCGATTCCCTTAAGAGCTGGCAGCACGCTTCGCTCGTGCGAAAGGCGAACCGGTCCCATTTTTTATGCAGCTGCGTTTCCCGCCCGCCCGCACAAACCTGCTCTTGCAGCCAGACAAGAGCGCCGGATGAACCTTGACGGTCCAGGATTTGGTTGAGCTGCCGTCGGAACGAATGGTTGACTGCAAGTCCATATCCGGCGGTGATTCCGAACGCGCTGAAGAGAGCGCTGACAGAGACGGTGGCCATCATGGCTCCGACAGATGCCGCGGCCGCGGCATGCGCAAACATAGCTGCTTGCTGCGCCACCATCCCTGCACCAAGAGTTGCACAGGCTACTCCAATAAAGGCATCTCCTCCATGGAGACCCCCTCTTTCCAAATCTCCCCGTTCATAGTCTTTCGCGATTTTTGGGATGGATACCCTGAAGAGGTTTCCTCCGCCCAGGAAATTAAGCACGCCGCTCATGATCGCGCTCGCTCTGATCACGTTGGCGACTTTTGCTGCCGTTCCACTCGCTGCGGCGCCAGCCGCGAGAGTATTGCGCGAAATGGAGAGAAGGTCGCCTGCAATCCCGTTCGCTTCGCTCCATTTGGAAACAAGAGAACGGGGCGCGGTTTCTTCCAGCGCCCGCTCTCTATGAGCCTTGCGAAAAACAGTGCTATCGCGATCCCTATAGTCCCATTGCGGGATTTTAGAAACGCCCATCAAGGTACTTGCCATCTAAATACCCATTTTTTAGTTAAACTATAATAACACAAATAAATAAAATTGTCAACTTATATAATTAAATTTATAATAAAATAATTTTTATTATGCAGTTTTAGCGATCTCCGTTATTGAAACGGACCGAGCCGCCAGATCTCTATCGTTCCGGATGTCTTTGAGGTGCGCAAAAATCGAGTAGGCGATCATCGCAATGCTGGCCACGGTCAAGATCGTAAACAAGGCAAGCGAGCTAACTCCCACATCCAGGATAATCCATGAGATTAGGATGGCGCAGGTCAATCCTGAGAGAACGGCACCCAGGGCGTTCAAAAGCATCCGTTTTGTATTTTCTCTTTGCGCTTCCTGAACAAACAGCCTCGCCTTCGAAATCTGCCCGGCACCAGGATCTTTGCGCAACCGCTCCAGGATTGGCCCACCCTTCTCGATGATCAGTTCTGCAGCTTTTTGACTCGAGCGCCGTTTGAACGACCTGATCTTTGCTGCAGTGAGATCGATCAGTTTCTCTTGCTGCAGAAATTCTCTGCGCCCACAGCTCAAATTCCGAACTCCCCCGTACGGATCTTTCAAAGCCGCCTCCCGTTCCTGCTTCGTCAGCGCGACTTGTTTTTTGAGAAATTCGATCGCCTTGGCGAGGCGCTCCCTCTCCGCCAAATTCTGATCCTCGAGGATCTTCGCAAGCTCGGAACGAAAGGAAAAACAACGATAGGAGTTCAGGCCGAAGATGCCCATGCCGATGAAGCAGCTGAGCCCAGATAATACATTCTCTGACACCCTTAAGCTGGAGATGGATAAGAGCGTCGCTATATCCGCGATAGACAGAATCGCTGTGCCCGATACTATGACTCCGGAAGCAGCCGCCGCAAGGGAGCGCCGTTTGCTTTCTGCGTCTTCGATCCGGTAAGCCTGCTGAGCGCTCCTCAGCGACAGGCATTGTCGAGTAGGGTCGGTCCTGCCCGCCGCATACCCGAACGGGCAGCCCGCGGCCAAACCTGCGCTTGCTTTCTCAGCCAGGCGCGACTTTGGCGGAAGACGGACGCAGCCCAATGCATCTCTAGCCAGCCGCCTGATGACGCGATTGGACGGATCCGGTTCACCGCTCTTCACCCGCTTTCCATCCGACTCTATCCATTGCCAGCGCGATCCGCTATGCGATTCCTGTAAGGAATTGTTTGGCTCTTGCGCGCGATAGTCGGTAGAAAACAGCGTCGTACCAACGAAAGACATAATACCACCTTAATATGTGGATATTATATAATAACTGGATAAATAATGGAAGAATTATAATCAATACTATATATAAATTAAAATAGTATTACAGAGGATCGTTCTGAACAGCCTTT